>CAMOGC010000012.1 GCA_946613955.1 uncultured Clostridia bacterium | reverse complement strand
AGGACGCCGCCCTCTCAAGGCGGAAACACGGGTTCGAATCCCGTCGGAGCTGCGCTGGACGGTCCCGCGTGGGGCCGCTTTTTTTGTGCCCTGGCGGGGACTTCGTATGGGGCCGTGGCCGATGGCCGGGGCGGGGGAATGGATCGCGGCTGTTTTACGCGTCTGGCCGCACCGGCCCGGGAGGGGGAGGATTTGCCGCGCCTCCGCGGCCGCGACCCTGAAATGTTCACGGGATATTCATCTGGGAACCCTTGACGAACAGGGCCGCAGGCCTTATGATAGCAGCGGTTGTACCGATGGAATCACGGAAGAAATGAGGATGCTTGCGATGAAGAAGATTACAGGAAGTTTGATGGCGCTGGCCCTGGCGGCCGTGCTGGCTTTCGCCCCCGCTGTCGTTTCCGCGCGCGCGGAAGGCGAGACCGCTCCGGAAGCGACGGCGACCGCCGAAACCGCCACGGTAATCCCTGATGGGGAAGCAGCCGCCGAAGCGACGGCGACCCCCGCGCCCACGGCCGCGCCCGTGCTGCTGGCGACGGTGAACGGCGTTGAAATCTACGACAATGATCCGATCATTCAGGACCTGATCGCCTATTACGGCGAGTACGGCTACGACGTAACCGATCCCGCCCTCCTGGTTCAGATCAAGGAAGTCGGCCTGAACTGGGCGATCGATGGAGTGCTGTATCGCCAGAAGGCCCAGGAGCTGAACGTGCCCGAGATGACGGAGGAGCAGAAGAAGAACCTGGAGGCGGAAGCCAAGACGGACTGGGACAGCGCAGTGGAATACTATGCCACCAGCCTGGGCGGGCTGACCGAAACCTCCACCGAGGAGGAAAAGGCCAACGCCCGGGTGCAGGCCCTGGCCTATATCGAGAGCAATTTCGGCGTGACCGAGGAGAAATACATCAGCGATTACGTGGAAAACTCCCGGGACACCACCCTGCGGGAAAACGTGCAGAACGCCGTTCTCGGGGAAATCACCGTTTCCGAGGAGGATATCACCGCGCATTTCAACGAGATCGTGGACGAGGATCGGGACATGTATGAGGGCAATGTGGGCATGTACGAGTATTATACGCAGTATATGAGACAGCCCAGCTTCTATATCCCCGAAGGGTATCGGGGCATCACGCATATCCTGCTGAAGGTGGATGACGAGATCCTGGACCGGTATCAGGATCTGTCGGCGAAGCTGGCCTCCCAGGAAGCGGCCGCCGCCGCCACCGCTGCTCCCGAAACCGATCCCGCGCCGGCCGCGACGGAAGCCGCCGATGCCGCGCCCACGCCGGAGACGACCGAGGAGCCGGTCACGGCGGAAATGGTCGAGGAGGCCAGGAAGGCTGTTCTGGACAACGTGCAGTCCAAGGTGGACGAGATCATGGCCAAATATAAGGCGGGAACTCCCTTCGCGGATCTGATCGCCGAATACGGCAACGACCCGGGCATGACGGTTGAGCCCAACAAAACCGACGGTTACGCGGTACACGCGGAAAGCATCCTGTGGGATCCGGCCTTTGTGAAGGGCGCCATGACCCTGCAGAAGGTCGGGGACGTCAGCGAGCCGGTCGTCGGCAACAATGGGGTGCATATTCTGCACTATACCCGGGATATTCCCGCCGGCGCTGTGGAAATGACGCCGGAGATTCATGACCAGCTGAAGGAAGAGATCTTGACGGAGGCCAGGGAGGCCGCCGTAACCGCCATGACGGAAGAATGGCGCAAAACCGCCGAGATCGTCTATACGGAAGAAGGACAGGCCATCGTGAAGGAAGTGGCCGACATGCGCGCGGAGGAGGAAACCGCCACCGGGGAACAGCCTGAAGCGGAACCCGCGGCTGAAACAGCGGATTCCCCTGCCGCAGAGGAAGAAAATGCGCCCGCCCAGGGCAACTGAGCATGGAGAGATGTGATCTTTATTTCGCGGACGTCCGGGAGCTGAATGCTCCCGGGCGTTTCGCGCTGTGGGAAAGCCGGATGCCGGCCTATCGGCAGGAGAAGATCCGCTCCTTCCGCTTCGAGGAGGGGCGCAGGCTCTCCCTGGGCGTCGGGGCCCTGCTGTTTCTGGCGCTGGCGGAGCGGGGGATCGATTACGCCTCCGCCGCTTATGGGGAGGGGGAATACGGCAAGCCGTATTTGCCGGAGCATCCCGGGATTCATTACAGTCTGAGCCATGCGGGCGTCTGGGCCGTGTGCGCGGTCAGCGCCCTTCCCGTGGGATGCGACGCGGAGGTGGTCGGACGGGGCAGCCCGGCCATCTCCAACCGCTTTTTCCATCCATCGGAGCGGGACGCCCTGTCCCGGGAAACGGATCCGGCGGTCTGGCAGCGGCTGTTCTGCCGGATCTGGACGCGGAAGGAAAGCTATCTGAAGGCCACGGGCGTCGGCCTGGCCGGCGGCATGGAGGGCTTCAGCACCCTGGCCGCGACGGAGAACGTTCATTACGCGGAGAGGACGGCGGACAGGGAAACGATGCTGTGCTGCTGCCAGATGGGACAGGAGGTTCCGGAGGTCCGCTGGCGGGAAATCCACCTGGGAACCGTATGAGACAAAAAAACCTCCGGCGGTTGAACGGCCGGAGGGGCAAGGGTCTGAGAGGCAGAAAAGGATTCTTTCGGCGAGAATACCTGCTCACGCGTAATCCCGCCGGGGCAGATGAATGCCGAAATCCCGGGCAGTGGCTTCCAGAAGATCCAGGGCCCGCTCGATCTGCTCGGGCTTGTGCTCGCTGATGACGCAGAAGCGGAGCCGGGCCTTGCCTTTGGGAACGGCGGGATACATCGCGGGGGGGACGCTGACGCCCCGCTTTTTCAGCTCGTTGGACAGGAGCCAGGCATCCTCGTCCCGGCCCACCAGCACCGGGAGCACAGCGGTTTCCCCGGCCAGGCAGATGTCCAGATGCCGCCGGCGGGCGCTTTCGGCGAACGCGCGGATGGCGCCGTGAAGCTGCTCCATGATTTCCGGCCGGGTACGCAGCAGGCGGATGGCCTCCAGCGAAGCGGCGGCCAGCCCGGGACTGATGCCAACCGAGAAGACGAAGCCCGGCAGGTTGTAGCGCAGATACTCGATAAGGGACCGGCTGCCGGCCAGATAGCCGCCGCAGGTTCCCAGCCCCTTGGAGAGGGTTCCGTATTTGATGTCGATGTCGTCCCCGGCCAGGCCGAAATACTCGTCCACGCCGCCGCCGGTGGGCCCCAGGACGCAGGCGCTGTGGGCCTCGTCCACCATGAGGAAGCAGCCGTAATCCTTTTTTACCCGGACGAATTCAGGAACGGGAGCGATATCCCCGTCCATGCTGTAGACGCCCTCGATGACGATGAGCACCTTGGCGTAATAGGAACGCTGGGCCCGGAGAATCTGCTCCAGGGCGGCGTAATCGTTATGGGGGAAGGGACGGGCCACGGCCTCGGAGAGCCTGCACCCCTGCTCCACGGAGTTATGGGCCAGGGCATCGTAGAGGATCAGATCCCCCTGGCCGCAGAAATTGCCGATAAAGGTTACGTTGGTGGAATGGCCGCCGACGCAGACCAGGGCGTCCTCGGTATGCTTCCATTCCGCGATGGCCTTTTCCAGATCCTCATGCACCTGCTTTTCGCCGGCCAGCAGGCGGCTGCCGCTGGCGCTGGTACCATATTTGTCGATGGCGGCCTTGGCGGCTTCCCGGATCTCCTTCCGGCCGCTCATGCCCGCGTAGTTGTAGCTGCCGAATTCCAGAATTTCCTTTCCGTCGACGATGCCCGTATCCAGCAGGGGACTTTCGTGGCGGACGAAATAGGGGTTGTCCCCGCCCCGGGCCAGATCCTCCTGGCGGCGGCGGAAAGCCTGGTATTCCGGCGTGTCCTCGAAACGGATGAGGGGGATGACCGGCACCCGCTCCTTCGGCGAATCGGCGGCGCGGCCTTCCATCAGCTGCTGAATATAGCGGGTCATGCCGTTGACCGTCGCGCAGCGGCCGTATTCCTCGGCGGAAAGGGTGACACCCCAGGTCTCCTCGGCCTTGAGCACCATACCCAGCACCTGGAGGCTGTCGCCTCCCAGGTCGTCGATAAAATGGGCGCCGTCGGGAATCTCGATCGCCGGCTTGCCAAGCGCCTCTGCGAAGAGCGCGCGGACGCCTTCGCGGATATCGTCCCGGCGGGGGGATTCCTCCTTTTCCTGCCCGGCGACGCTGACCTCGTCGCCTACCTTCCGGGTCGTCAGATCCAGTTCCCGGCAGGTCAGCCGTTTCGAGGCGCAGAGATGCTTCAGCTCCAGGCGCTTGACCTTGATACCGTTCGACAGGGGAAGCGCCTCCGGCGTGACCAGCACCCGGCGCACCCGGCTCGCCGCCGGCAGACGATCGTTCCTTTCAGAAACCTTTCCCGCCAGGGAGGAGAGCCACGCCGGATCGCCGTAGCGGCTGCCGACGCTGAGAATCAGGGTTACATGTTCATTGCTGTTGACCCCGTGGATCGGGTGCAGCTTGCTGCGTCCGGTCTGGGGCAGGCCGAGGACGCAGAGCTGATCCACCCCCGGCAGGCCGGCGAAGGGCTCCTCCAGGTCATCCGGATAGATGTTTTCGCCGGATTCGTTGACGATGACGTCCTTCAGGCGGCCGCGGATATACAGACGGCCCCTGTGATCCATGGTGACCAGATCGCCCGTGGAAAACCAGCCCTCCGCGTCCGTGCCCGGGGGCAGCATCTGCCCGCCGGAGAGACGCCCGGTATGGATGCCATCGCCCCGGATCTGCAGCTCCTTTTCCGGGGTCATCCGGTATTCGGCGGTTTCCAGGGCCCGGCCCACGCTGCCGCTGAGACGGACGCCCAGGCGAAGGCTGGTTTCCAGCCCGGTCACAGCGGTTTCGGTCATGCCGTAACCGGTAATGGTGCTGTAGCCCAGGGCGTTAAGCACCTTCAGGGTATTGCGGGGCGTATGGCCCCCGCCCAGAATGATACACTCCACATCCGTCCCCAGGAGACGCTCGTTCACGCTGGCAAAGAGCCTTTTTTCCGCGAAGCGAAGCCCCGCCTCCGGGGCGAGCTTCTGCAGCGCCAGGGACAGGGATTTCATGAGACGGAAGGCCGCCCTTTTTCCGAGGGACTCCCGGCTCAGGCTTTTTTCCAGCTCGCGGACCAGGCTGTTCCCCACCAGAGGAACGACCACCAGCAGCTGGGGCCGGAGGCGCTGACAGGTTTTCAGCAGGGAGGCGGGGGAACGGTCCGGGAGATAGAGCATCGTCATGCCGAGAAACTCGCCCCAGATCACGTTGGTCATAAAGCCCAATACATGGTGAAAGGGCAGGAAGGCCAGAAAACGCCGGTTCTCATTGGCGATCACCCGGGTGTTTTCGCCCATGATCAGGGCGCTGTTCAGCGCCTGGCCGCAGAGGGCCGCGCCGCTGTAGACGAAGACCCGGGCCCTTCCGGTGGTTCCGCTGGTACACATGGCGACCTGATCGCCCCAGACCGGAACATAGTTTTCGGCCCGCGGGGCGGAAAGCACGGTTTTCGGCTCAATCTGGCGAAAGGAAGGGGGAAGCTTCCGGGGCCGCCGGGTGATGATCATGCGGCAGCCGGCCTCTTCCATCAGGCTCTGGATCAGGCTGTCGGCGGCGGAGGCGTCCAGCAGGAGGACGCTGTGGCCGCTGCGCAGCAGGGCCCAGAACAGCACCGGCCAATCCGGACAGGTTTCCAGCGCCAGGGCCACCCATCCGCCTTCCCCGGGGGCCAGGGAACAGAGAAGCGAGGCGCAGTCGTCCGAGCGGGCGGCCAGCTCGGCGTAGGTCATGTTCTTTTCGTCGTCCCCCTCCAGCCAGCGGGCGGCGGCGATGCCGCCGTATTCCCGAAGAATGGAGAAGAGGGTTTCCAGCTTCCGGCTGGCCCGCAGACGCTCCGTTGCGGCGGAAACATCATATGCACTCATTCGTGGTGATCCTCCGAAATCCTTATTCGGCCCGTGGCACAGAGCGGATCTGCGCCGTAAAAAACCAAACAATTGATTATACCATTGCCTGAATCCGCATACAATCGCATCTGATGCCCAAAATTGTTCGGATCCTGTTTTTTCGGTTGAAAAGATCCGGGGCGGGGAGTATACTTTTTGACAGAAAACAAGCCCGTCCGGGCAGCTCAAATCTGGAACCGTCGGGAGGAAGCCATGGCTCACAACGTGATGGATATCCGGTGCCCCAACTGCAACGCCGCCGTCGCCCCGGGGCAGCAGGTCTGCGAATGGTGCCATCAGCCGGTGATCATTACCAGCTTTACAAGCGTTCAGGATATGCCCCTGCCCCTGGTCAACAAATACGCCGCCGCTTATCGGAATATGCTGGGCGGGGATCCGGACAATCCGGCGCTGAACAAATCCGTCGGCCTGTGCTATCTGAAACTGGGGCTGTATGACCGCGCGACTGAGGCGTTCGGGAAGGCCATGGAGGAGAATTTCGACGATTCCGAGGTGTATTTCTACGCGGCGGTCTGCCTGCTGAAGGGGAAAATGGCTTTTCTGACGCCCCGGGCCGATATTGACCGGGCGGAGGAATACCTGCGGGCCGCCCTGATGATCGAGCCGAGGGGGATCTATCATTACTTCCTGGCCTATCTGAAATATGACTTTTTTGAGCGAAAATATCTGTATACCTCTCCCGGCTGGCAGGAATGCCTGCAGGCTTCCCTGGCGGCCGGGCTGTCCTATTACGATGTGGACAGCTTTTATGCCCTCCTTGGGGTAGCAAAGCCTCCGGTGCTGTAAACCGGCACCTTCGTGAAACCCGCGGGAAACGAAGAAACGGATATTCCCGGGAACTCCGGGAGGCGAAAACGGGGGGAGCTCCGCCGCAGGAAAGCCTGGAACGGAGACCTCATCCGAAAGCGGGATCGGGAGCCTCCGCGGAGCGGGGGGTGAGATAAGGCGGCGGAACCTTGAAGATACAGAAACGTGGGAGGATAGGAAAATGGGATTATTCAGCAGAAATCCGAACGAAGTTCATTATGCCGGAGGGAAAAAACACTGGGCGGACGTCATCAAGAATACCGGAGAGGGAAATCTTCTCATCTGGCGGCAGCCGGAGGAGGATTTCAACACGAATTCCACCCTGATCGTGATGCCCGGGGAAACGGCGATCTTCGTTCACGGCGGGACGGTGGAACAGGTTTTTGAAAACGGAACCTACCGGCTGTCCACGGAGAACTATCCCTTCATCAGCCGGCTGCGGAACGCCTTTACGGGCGGCATCAGCACCTTCAACTGCGTGGTCTATTTCGTGAAAAGCGCCGACAGCCGGGAAATCCGGTGGGGGACGGACAGCCCGATCCAGGTTCGGGATAAGGTATACGGCGTCCGGACGGCGGCGCGGGTCCGCGCGGCGTACCGGGTCCGGGTCGTCAATCCCGTACAGTTTCTGCAGAAAATGGTCGGCAGCAACGTGAACGCGCAGGGACTGGGGGATCTGAGCGACTATTTCGCGGGGGAATTCCAGGGAAGGATCAAATCCGCCGTGTCCCGGTATCTGAACAGCCTGGAACAGGAGCTGATCGGGCTGGATGCCTATATGGACGAAATCTCCGGGCAGATCATGCCCTATATCGACGAGGCGCTGAGCGAATACGGTCTGAAATGCGTCCGGTTTACGCTGGCGGGGCTGGACATCGACACCAGCAAGTATGACCGGCTGGACGAGTCCCAGATGCGGATGATTACGAACCAGCGGGGCGTCATGAGCCAGCGGGCGGAGCTGGATACCCTGGGGCCGGACTGGGGCCGCGTGCAGGGAGCGGGACTGCTGCGCGATATTGTGAATCATCCCGGGGCCGCCATGGGCGCCGGGATGGGCGTGGGGCTGGGAGCGGCGGGCGCTGTCGGAACCATCGCCCGGCAGGTTTTCACGCCGGCTGCCGACGGGTACCCGCCCCAGCATGCCGCCGGGGCTTCCACGTTTGCCGGCTCCCCGAACCATCCGGCCGCCGGGGCTAACGGATTCGCCGGCTCTCCGCCGCGGCCCGGTGTCACGGCGTCCGGTTCCGCCGGTGCCCCGGCCTCATCCGACCGGGTGGCCCGGCTGCGGGAGCTGAAGATGATGCTGGATGAGGGACTGATCGAGCCGGCGGAATATGACGCCGCAAAAGCGGATATCCTGCGCGAAATGAGAGGGTGAAGAAGATGGATCGCGACAGCCGTCTGACACTGATCCTGGCCTCGGTGTTTATTGCTGTGTTCAATATCGTGTTTTTCGCGGCGGCGGGGACGAAGCATCCGGCCTCCGTCTGGCTGGCGTATGTGTGTATCCACCTGGCCTATCTGGCGCTTGTCGCCACCCCCAGGCTGGTTCGGGGCGGCAGCGGATCCGCGGTTTTCGGTTTCAGCCTTGGGGCCGTTTCCTTCGCGTTTTTTCTGGCGGAGCTTGCGCTGGGCGTGATCATCATCCTGCTGAGGCAGGAAAACATTACTTTTTCCCTGATCAGCCAGGCGCTGTTGGCGGGCGCCTGGGCGGCGGTGCTGCTTTCCCATCTGCGGGCCAACGAGCGGACGGCGGAAAGCCTGGAGCGGCGGGAGGATGAAATCGCCTTCGTCCGCGGATGCGCCTCCCGTCTTCGGCTGCTGCCGGGGAAGGCGGGGGATCCCCAGGCCGACAGGGCGCTGGAGAGACTGTATGATCAGATGAGGGCCAGTCCCTCCCGCTCCAGACCGGAAGTAAGGGATCTGGAAAACTGGATGATCAACCGGATCACGGATCTGGAAACCGTGGTCTATCAGGGGGATGTCAGGGGCGTTCTGTCCATCTGCGGGGAAATCAGCGGCGCCCTTGAGCAGCGGAATCGCTCCCTCTGAGCCTGCGGGCCTGCGCGGCCTTCCCATGCGTTTTTTTCAGCGCGGGGGTTTCCCCGATGGCTCCTCCCTCAGCTCCGCGCGGATGCTCCCCTGAGGGGAGGAGATGAATCGCCGAATGAAGCGAAGAATCCTGGTCATCTCCTTCTTTTCACAACCGAATCCTTCGTCCCCGCTGAAGGAAAAAAAGAGCCCCGAGGGCCATGAAAAGGCTTTCATTTCGGGGCTTTTTCTGGTATAATAAAAAGGCTCCGGAGGCTTGATTTCCATGGAGCGGAAGGCATTTCAAATCGGACCGGAAAACGCCCTGAACCGACAGGTTTTTCCGGCCCGGAAGGCAAAGCGGCGGGCGCTTTTAACGTTCGTCTGGAAAGGAACAGCATGTCAGAAGAACTGGAACAGGCCATTGAAAACGAAATGACGGTGACCTCGGATTACGGCGAGGATCAGATCCAGGTGCTCGAGGGGCTGGAAGCGGTCCGGAAGCGCCCGGGGATGTATATCGGCTCCACGGATGTGCGGGGCCTGCATCATCTGGTTTATGAAATTGTTGACAATTCCGTGGACGAAGCCCTGGCGGGTTTCTGCCACGAAATCGACGTAACGATCCAAAAGGACGGCAGTGTGACCGTCCGGGACGATGGGCGCGGCTTCCCCGTGGGCCTGCATCCGAAGATGCAGCGGCCGGCGGTGGAGGTCTGCCTGACGGTGCTGCACGCAGGGGGCAAGTTCGGCGGCGGGGGATATAAGGTTTCCGGCGGGCTGCACGGGGTGGGCGCCTCGGTGGTCAACGCCCTGAGCCGCCGCTTCATCGTGACCGTTTATCAGAACGGGCACATTTATCAGCAGGAATACGCCCGGGGCAAGTATATCTATGATCTGAAGATCATCGGGGAGACGGACCGGACCGGGACGACGATCCAGTTCTGGCCCGACGTGAAGACCGAGGACAACCCGGAGGGAATCTTCGAAACCGGAGCCTTCGAATACGAAACCCTGCGGAACCGGCTGCGGGAGATGGCCTTCCTGAACAAGGGAATCCGGATCATTTTCCGGGACGAGCGGCCGGAGGAGCCGAAAGAGAAGGATTTCTGCTATAAGGGCGGGCTGAAGGAATTCGTCCTCTTCCTGAACCAGAACAAGAACGTGCTGTTCCCGGAGCCCATCTATACCGAGGGCCTGCGGGACGGGATCCTGGTGGAAATGGCGATGCAGTATAACGACAGCTACGCCGAAAACGTCTATTCCTTCGCCAACAATATCGCGACGCCCGACGGCGGAACCCACCTGACGGGCTTCAACACCGCCCTGACCCGGGCGATCAACGATTACGCCTTCAAGTACAAAATGCTGAAGGAGAACGAACCCAAGCTCAAGGGGGAGGATGTCCGGGAAAGCCTGACGGCCATCATCTCCATCAAGATGGAGGATCCCCAGTTCGAAAGCCAGACCAAGAGCAAGCTGGGCAGCGGGCAGGTTCGCGGCGTGGTGGACAGCCTGGTTTCCGAGGAGCTGACCACCTATCTGGAGGAAAACCCGGCCGTCGCCAAAGCCATCGTCAGCCGGTGCGTCGATGCCCAGCGGGCCCGGGAAGCCGCCCGGAAGGCCCGGGATGCGACCCGGCGGAAAACCGTGCTGGAATCCGCCTCCCTGCCCGGAAAGCTGGCGGACTGCAGCGAGCGGGATCCGGCAAAATGCGAAATCTTCATGGTGGAGGGCGATTCCGCCGGCGGCTCCGCCAAGGGAGGCCGGGACAGCAAAACCCAGGCCATTCTGCCGCTGCGGGGAAAGATTCTGAACGTGGAGAAGGTCCGGCTGGACCGGGCCCTGGAAAACCAGGAGATCCGCGCCATGATTACCGCCTTCGGATGCGGCTTCGGCGACCAGTTCGACGAGAGCAAGCTCCGGTATCACCGGATCGTCTGCATGACGGACGCGGACGTGGACGGCGCCCATATCCGGATCCTGCTGCTGACCTTCTTCTATCGCTTTATGCGGCCCCTGGTGGAGAAGGGATACGTTTACGCCGCGATGCCTCCGCTCTATAAGGTCACGAAGGGAAAAACCTCCCGCTACGTCTATGACGACGAGGAGCTGAACCGGGTGCTGGATGAAATCGGCCGGGATCCCAAGCCCGACATCCAGCGCTATAAGGGCCTGGGCGAAATGAGCGCCCAGCAGCTGTGGGATACCACGATGAACCCGGAAACCCGCATGATGATGCAGATTACCCCGGACGACGCCATGGAGGCGGACCGGCTGTTTACCCTGCTGATGGGCGACCAGGTGGAGCCCCGGAAGCTCTTCATCCAGGAGAACAGCGACCTGGTCAAGGATCTGGATGTGTAGGCCGGCGAACGGTACGACGGAAGAAGAACGGGAAGCCGGCGGCGGGGAAACGGGCGCGGGACGCGTCCGTCGAGAGCCCCATGAGAGGATGGAAAAATGATTCAAGATAAACTGATCCCTGTCAATCTGGAACAGGAAATGAAAAAGAGCTTCATTTCCTACGCCATGGCGGTCATTGTGGACCGGGCCCTGCCCGACGTCCGCGACGGTCTCAAGCCGGTGCACCGGCGGATCCTTTACGATATGGCGGAGGAGCTGGGCATGACGCCCGACAAGCCCACCCGCAAAAGCGCCCGCGTCGTCGGCGACGTGCTGGGTAAATTCCACCCGCATGGGGATTCCTCGGTCTACGACGCCATGGTTCGCCTGGCCCAGCCCTTCAACATCCGCTATCCGCTCATCGAGGGCCAGGGCAACTTCGGCTCCATCGACGGGGACGGCGCGGCCGCCATGCGGTATACCGAGGCCCGGCTGCAGAAGCTGACCATGCACCTGCTCGACGGGATCGACAAGGATACGGTGGATTTTTATCCCAACTTCGACGAGACCCTGCAGCAGCCCTCCGTGCTGCCGGCCCGGTTCCCGAATCTGCTGGTCAACGGCAGCAACGGCATCGCCGTCGGCATGGCGACGAATATCCCGCCCCATAACCTGCGGGAAACCATCGACGGCGTCATCTGCATGATCGACAATCCCGACTGCACCATTGACGACCTGATGCAGCATATCAAGGGCCCCGATTTTCCGACCGGCGGCATGATCATGGGGCGCGCCGGCATCCGGGAGGCCTATTACACCGGGCACGGGAAGATTACCGTCCGGGCCAAATCCACCATCGAGGAGATGGGCGGAAACCGCAGCCGCATCGTCGTGACCGAGATTCCCTATCAGGTCAACAAGGCCGTTCTCGTGAAAAAAATCGCCGACCTGGTGCACGAGAAAAAGGTCGAGGGCATCAGCGACATCCGGGACGAATCCAACGACCGGCAGGGAATGCGGATCGTCATCGAGCTGAAAAAGGATGTTCAGCCCCAGGTCGTGCTGAATACCCTGTATAAGCATACTTCCCTGCAGGAAAACTTCGGCGCCAATATGCTGGCGCTGGTGGACGGGAAGCCCCGGATCCTGAACCTGCGGGAGATGATCTACTACTATCTGGAGCACCAGAAGGACGTGGTGACCCGCCGGACCAGATTCGAGCTCAACAAGGCGCAGAACCGGGCCCACATTTTGGAGGGCCTGCTGAAGGCGCTGGATCATATCGACGAGATCGTCGCCATCATCCGGGCCAGCAAGGATACAGGCGCCGCGAAGGAAGCCCTGATGCTCCGCTTTGAATTCTCCGACCGGCAGGCCCAGGCCATTCTGGACATGCGCCTGGCCCGGCTGACGGGTCTGGAGCGGGAACGGCTGATGGAGGAATACCAGGAGCTGGAGAAGACCATCGCCCGGCTGACCGCCATCCTGGCGGACGAGCGTCTGCTGGTCGACGTCATCAAGCAGGAAATCACCGAGATCCGGGATAAATACGGCGACGAGCGGCGGACGGAGCTGACCGTCGTGGAAAACGAGATCGATATCGAGGATCTGATTCAGGAAGAGAACATGGTCGTGACCCTGACCCATGAGGGCTATGTAAAGCGGGTGCCCTCCTCCGTCTATCGGGCGCAGCATCGGGGCGGCCGGGGCGTCAGCGGCATGAACATCAAGGAAACCGACTATACGAACCAGCTCTGCGTCGTCAGCACCCATCAGGAAATCATGTTCTTTACCAACCGGGGCCGGGTATACAGCCTGAAATGCTATCAGATTCCGGAGGCCGGCAGGCAGGCCCGGGGTACGGCCATCATTAACCTTTTGCAGATCACGGGGGGCGAAAAAGTATCCACCATGCTGCCCATGCCGAAGGAAACCGAGCAGGAGTACAATCTGGTGATGGCGACCCGGAGCGGCATGATCAAGAAGACCGGGCTGGAGGAATTCCGGAACCTGCGGAAAAACGGCCTCATCGCCATCGCGCTCCGGGAGGAGGACGAGCTGATCGGCGTCCGGCTCAGCTCCGGCGAGGACGAGATGCTGCTCAGCAGCCGGAAGGGCATGTCCATCCGCTTCAACGAGAAGCATGTCCGGAAAATGGGGCGCAACAGCATCGGCGTCCGCTCCATGCGGCTGCAGGAGGGGGACGAGGTCATCGACATCGCCGTCATCGAGCCGGAAACCACCGTTCTGGCGGTGACCAGCAACGGATACGGCAAGCGCACCGATCCCGAGGAATACCGGGAGCAGGGGCGGAACGGCAAGGGCATCCGGGCCATCAACCTGACGGAGAAGACCGGGGATCTGGCCGCGCTGCTCTTCGTCCATGAAGAGGAGGATATCCTCCTGATCACCGACGACGGCACCATCATCCGCGCCCGGGCGGCAGATATCCGGATTTGCGGCAGGACGACCCAGGGCGTCCGGATTATGAAGCTGGCGGAGGGAAGCAAGGTTGTGGCCGTCTGCCGGGCGGAAAAGGAAGAGGATGTTCCGGACGAGGCGGAGGAGACGGAAACGGAAGAAAGCCCGGCCGAGGCCTCCGGCACCCTGGAGGGCATGGAACTGCCCGGGGCGAATCCTCAGGAGGAAGAATCCGGAGACCAGGCTCCTGAATCGGACATCTGAGCGGGGAAGCATCACCGGACCGCGCCGGACCCCTCCGAAGTCCGAGACTTTCCCTTCAGACCATAACAGAAATGGCCTTCCCGCAGCGAATTGCGGGAAGGCCATTTGTTCACGTTTTTACCCCTCGTATCGGTTTTCCGAAACGCGGTAGCCGGTTTCGGGATCCACCCGGTTCAGCAGGGGCTCGCCGGCCCGGAAGCGAATCAGGTTGGCGCGGCAGATATCGAAAAGCCGCTCTTCGGTCGCCTTCAGATGCCCGAAGCTGCCGCCGCTGATATGGGGCGTCAGGATGAGATTCGGGCATCCCCACAGCGGATGATCCCCCGGCAGGGGCTCCGGATCCGTCACATCCAGGGCCGCGCCGGCGATGCGGCCTTCCCGCAGCGCGTCCGCGAGGGCGTCGGAATCGATCAGGCCGCCCCGGCCCACATTGATGACCAGGGCGGTTTTTTTCATGCGGAAAAGCCGGCCCCGGTTCAGCATCCAGTGGGTTTCCGGGGACTCCGGCAGGGCGCCGACGGCGATGTCCGCCTCCGGCAGCTCCCGGTCCAGCTCTTCCGGCCCGACCACCCGGCGGAAGAAGGGCGGAACGGCCCGGGGATCCCTGCGAAGGCCGACGATGTCCCCGGTAAAGACGGAAAGCAGCCGGGCGGTTTCGCATCCGATGTTTCCGGTTCCGAGAATCAGCACCCGCTTGCCCACGGGGGAATCCTGCCAGCCTTCATCGACCCATTCCCGCCGGGCCTGATGATCCCGGTAAAGATGCAGGTGCTTATACAGCGCCAGCACATAGCCCAGAACCACCTCGGAAATGGACTGGCCGAAGGCGCCGGAGAGATTGGTCAGGGAAATCCGCCCCCCGGCGAAGGCCGGCAGCCGGGCGTAGTCGTTGGAGCCCGCGAAGGGCAGCTGCAACCACCGAAGGAAGGCGGCCCTGCCCAGCAGCGCCTCCGAGGGGCGGCCGAGGATGATCTCGGCTTCGGAGACGGCGGGATCATCCGGCCGATCGGCGAAGCGGAAGGAAAAGCCTTCCAAATCCGCGAAGCGGCTCACATGCTCGGGGCGGAAGGGCGGAACCAGAAGCACCCGGATCATGGAGGGACTCCTCTCTGCCGCGCTGGACGGCGCTGCTTTTTTCGGGATACGCGACACCCGCTTTTGAGCGGGACGGCCGCGCTCTTCAGCTGTGCTTTTCTTCCCGGGACACGCAAGAAGCGCCGTCCCGGAGGAGGGCTTTCGGAGACTGCTTTCGAAACGGCGCATGGGTACGGAGCGACTCAGCTGACGCTGAAATCGGTATCCAGGGTAATCTGCAGGTCGTAATCCGGATAGGCCTTTGCCACTTCCGCGACGATTTCACGATGGACGGCGCGGCGGTCCGGCGCCTTGAAGCTGACGACCACGTCGAAACGGATGGATTTCGGGTTTTCCCGCACATAGAAACCGTGCATCTGCTGCACATAGGGATGGGCCATGACCATTTCCCGGATCCGATCCCGCATGAGGGCGGCTTCGTCGTGGGAGGTGTTGACGGAATAGATGCTGATGCCCGTCATGGCCACGTTGTGTTTGGCATAAACCTGAAGGGCAATGTCCCGGAGCAGGGGATCCAGCTCCGCCGCGGTGCAGGTGTCGGGCACCTCGATATGGACGGAGCCGTTATAGGTGTCCGGGCCGTAATTGTTCAGCACCAGGTCGTAGGCGCCGCTGACGCCGGGGAAGGAGGTAATCGTTTCCCGGATGCCGCGGGCCAGCTCCGCTTCCGCCCGCTCGCCCAGCAGCCGGGACAGGGTATCCCGCAGCATTTCCACACCGGATTTAATGATAAACAGAGAGATAATGGCGCCCAGCCAGGCTTCCAGGGACAGGCCGGTAAGCAGGAAAATGACGGCGGCCGCCAGGGTCGAGGCGGAGATAATGGAATCCATCGTGGCGTCCTGGCCGGAGGCGATCAGGGAATCGGAATGCACCTTTTCTCCGATGGACTTTACGTATCGGCCCAGCAGGATTTTGACCACCACGCCGACGCCGATGATGATCAGGGAGACGGGGGAATAATCCGGGGTATCCGGCGCGATGATTTTCCGGACAGACTCCGTCAGGGACGTGATGCCGGCGTAAAGGACGATGACCGAGATGACCATCGCGGTCAGATATTCAATCCGGCCGTAGCCGAAGGGATGCTTCTCGTCCGCTTCCCGGCCGGCCAGCTTCGTGCCGACAATGGTAATCAGGGAGGAGGCCGCGTCGGACAGGTTGTTGACCGCGTCCATGACGATGGCGATGGAATGGCTCAGGACGCCGACCGCCGCCTTAAATCCCGCCAGGGCCACGTTGGTCAGGATGCCAATGACGCTGGTCCGGATGATGATCTTATCCCGCTGGGCGGATTCCCCGCTTTTTCCCCGGGGCTTGAGCTTGTTTCTGATTTCCGCGATGGTTCCCATGCTGTTTCCTCCTGGACGATGGCTGGTGTATTCCGGCGGCATGCCCGCTGCTGCTATTTTACCATGCGGCCTTCCGCTTCACAAGACGGCGCCGGGAAAAAGGCAGGCGGGACGCGCGGACCGTAAGCGTCGGTTTGACAGACGGAGGGGAAAAAGATACAATAGAGAACAACGGAAAACCCGTGAAATGCTCTTGAAGTGGAGGCGTATATCATGAGAAAAACAGCGTTTTGGCTGAGCCTGCTGCTCGCACTATGCGTGATAGCCGGCTGCGCGGCGGCGGAGGGCGTCGCCGTGAAGAAGCTGACCCCGGCGGATAAAAGCGTGACGGCCTATGTGGGGCGGACAACGGAACCGCTGAAGATCAAGATTACTCCGGCCAACGCCTCGGATCAGACGCTGACCTGGGCTTCTGAAAACGCGCAGATCGCGGAGGTGAACGACGAGGGCGCGGTGACCGGCGTCGCCGTCGGAAAAACGGTCGTGACCGCTACGGCGGAGGGCGGAAAAAGCTGCAAAATCACGGTGACCGTCCTGCAGGGGGCGGAGGCGATCACCCTCGATCCGTCGGAACTCTCCGTCGCGAAAGGGAAAAAGGTGAAGGTTACGGCGAAGGTGTCCCCGGCCGGCGCAGCAAAGACGAAGATCCGCTGGACTTCCTCCGACCCGAAGGTGGCCGTCGTCCGGGACGGAACCGTGACCGGCAAAAAGGGCGGCTCCGCGGTGATTACCGCCGAAACGGAGGACGGCGGCGCCTCGGCGGAGATCGGGGTCACGGTGGTGGAGCCGGTGACCTCCGTCAAGGTCAAAAAAAGCAAGCTCACCCTGACGGAAGGGGATGAGACGGTCATCGAGGCGGTGGTGCTGCCTTCTTCGGCGGGCAACCAAAAGCTGACGTGGGCATCTTCGAACCAGAAGGTGGCGACGGTTTCCGACGACGGAACCGTTTCCGCGGTGGGCCCCGGGAAAGCGACGATTACGGCGGCCTCCACCGACGGCACGAAGAAATCGGCGAAGGTACAGGTGACCGTCGGTACCATCAACGTGGCCACCATCCGGAAAATTGATTTTTACCGCGGGAATTACAATCCCACGATCAAAAACAACGGGGCAAAGACGATCACCGGCGTCCAGATGTGGTTTACCTCCTATAAACGGGACGGCGAGGTCATCTACTCCGGTCTGTATGACTTTGACGACATGAAGCTGAAGCCCGGGAAATCCACGGATGCGTTTTACGCTCCCGTCCTGAACCGCAGCAGCATCGCCTACATCGAGGCGCGGGTCAGCATGGTGACCTTTGCGGACGGAAGCACAAAAACCATTCCCTTCGACAGAGCCAAGGTCACGACCTACGGCACGAAGCCGAAGACCCTTGCGAACGCGGGCACGTCCACCGGGGCGGGCACAGCCGTGAACACCGCTGAAGCGGCGGAGCAAACGGCGGAAGAGCGTGCGGCGGCGGACGCGGCTGAAGAGGCAGGGCAGACGGCGGATGAGCGTGCCGCGGCGGAAGCGAAAGCTGCAAAGGAAGCGAAAGCCGCGGACGAAAAAGCGGCTGCCGGGCAAACGGAGGAAGAGCGGGTGGCGGCGGATGCCGGCCTTGCGGGCGCCGGCAGCGTCGGGAATTCGTTTGTGGGAACCTGGAAGGGCAGCGGCGCGACGCTGGAGCTGGCGCGGGACGGAAGCGGGAAGCTGACTGTCGCCGGCAGCACCTATCTGCTGACCTGGACGGCGAACGGTTCCACCCTGTCCCTGAAGCAGCCGAACAACGCCAACGCTTCTGTCATCAAGGGAACCCTCAGCGGCGATACCCTGACCCTGACGATCGCTCAGGCGCAGCTGAAGCTGAAGCGGTAAGCTGCAACAGGATTCGCTGCGGAAGCGGAGAAGCCGCCCCGGGCGGTGAAAATGCCGGTCGGGGCGGTGAAAGAACCGGATGGGCTCTTAGGAACCTTCCGGGGCGACCAAGGCACAGAACGGAGCGGCGAAAGAACCGGCGAGCGGGACTTTTCGATCCGGAGGACGGCGGGCCTTCTTCCAGAGGAAGGAGGTACCCGCCGTTTTTTCACACAGTCCTTTTGATTAAACCATTTATATTGGTTTTTGCGCTTCGGCTTTCCCGAAAAAAGGCTCTTTTTCCCCGTTGACAAACCAAGAATTCTGGTTTAAGATATTCGCAGAAGCAGAAGCAGAAGCAGAAGCAGAAGCAGAAGCAGAAGCAGAAGCAGAAGC
>CAMOGC010000011.1 GCA_946613955.1 uncultured Clostridia bacterium | reverse complement strand
ACTGGTCCATGGGCGCCAAGATTACCGTGGATTCCGCCAGCATGTTCAACAAGGGTCTGGAGATCATGGAGGCCCGGTGGCTCTTCGATATGCCGGAGGACCGGATTCAGGTGGTGGTGCATCCGGAAAGCATCGTCCATTCCGCCGTCGTTTTTGAGGACGGGGCCGTGCTGGCCCAGATGGGCGTGCCGGATATGCGGGTGCCCATCGGATACGCCATGGCCTATCCCCGCCGGATGACGACGGGGGTGGCGGAGCCGGATCTGTTCGCCCTGGGGAAGATGACCTTCGAGGCGCCGGACGAGGAGAAGTTCCCGTCCCTGCGCCTGGCGAGGGAGGCGCTGCGCGCCGGGGGCGCCGCCTGCGCGGTGCTCAACGGCGCCAATGAGGAGGCGGTGGCGAAATTCCTGCGGGGGGACATCCCCTTCGGGGATATTTACCGCCTGGTGGAAAAGGCGATGGAAAGGCTGCCCGGCCTGCCGGCCGACAGCTTTGACGATGTTTTTGAGGCGGACCGGCGGGCGAGGGAAGTCGTTCGGGAGGCCGCGGGATAAACGGCGCCGGCGGGTTGCCTCCGTGGGCGGCCGGAAGGAAGAAAAGGGCGCCACCGGGAAAGACGGAAAAGGGCGGCGCCGGTACAAAAGGATGCGTTGCCGATGATATCTGTACTTTCCGCGATCGCGCTGCTGGCGATCCTGATCGTTGTTCACGAGCAGGGCCATTTCTGGGCGGCCCGGCTGATGAAGATCCCGGTGCTGGAATTCGCCGTGGGCTTCGGGCCAAAGCTGCTGGGCTGGAAAAGCAAAAAGCATGGGACGAGCTTCGTCCTCCGGGCCATTCCCCTGGGGGGCTACTGCTCCTTTTACGGGGAGGATTCCCTGGAGGAGCTCCCCAAGGACGATCCCCGGATCTTCGTCAACCACGGCGTCTGGAAGCGGATGTTCGTGATCGTGATGGGCCCGATGATGAACTTCCTCCTGGCCTTCCTGCTGGCCACGGGGTATTACTGGGCCTGTGGGATCCCCACCGCCACGGGCGTGGATCCGTATCTGGCCGAGGTCATGGCGGCGGGCCCCGCCTACGACGCGGGGCTGCGGGCCGGGGACGTGATCGAGGAGATCAACGGCGTCCCCATGCTGGACGGAACGACCGACACCCTGCTGAATACGATCGCGGCCTATCAGCCGGGGCAGGGCCCCATGGAGCTGAAGATCCGCCGGGGGCAGGAGGAGAAAACGGTTTCCCTGACGCCGGTCTGGGACGAGGCGGAGGGAAAGATGCGCATCGGCGTCATGATCGGCGGGCGGTATCGGGTACAGAATACCCCGGCGAACCTTCTGGAGGCGGCCGGGGCGAGCGGGGAAATGTGCTGGCAGGCCGGCGGCATGATCCTGAGCGCCCTGAAGCGGCTGGTAACCACCGGGGAGGGGCTGGATCAGACCTCCGGCCCGGTGGGGATCATTTCCATCGTCTCCACCGAGGTGTCCAGCGGCGGATTCCAGGCCTTCCTGGAGCTGCTGATTACCATCTCGATCAATCTGGGGCTGATGAACCTGCTGCCCATTCCCGGGCTCGACGGAAGCCGGCTGATCTTCTGCCTGCTGGAGGCGATCCGCGGCAAGCCCGTGCCGAGGCAGAAGGAGGCCATCGTGCATACGGTGGGCATGGTGCTGCTTTTCGGGCTGATGATCGTCCTGACCTTCCGGGACGTCATGCGGCTGTTTCACTGATGCGGCCGCGGAGGGCGTGTAAAGAACGGAGCGGCCCGAAAACGGGGTTCTGTCCGGCGGCCGCGAAACCGCGGGGCGGATGGGTAAATGATTACGCGACCGGAAGAGGAGAATCGCAATGACCAGAGAAGTCAGAATCGGAAATCTGAAGCTGGGCGGCGGCGCGCCGGTTTTGATCCAGAGCATGACCAATACGGATACCCGGGACACGGAGGCCACCCTGGCGCAGATCCGGGCGCTGGCGGCGGCGGGCTGCGACATCGTCCGGGTCAGCGTTTACGACGAGGCCTGCGCCGAGGCGGTGCGGACCCTGGTGGACGGGAGCCCCGTGCCGCTGGTGGCGGATATTCATTTTGATTATCGGCTGGCCATCCGCGCGGCGGAAAACGGTATTGCCAAGCTGCGGATCAACCCCGGCAACATCGGCGGGGAGGATCGGGTGCGCATGCTGGCGGACTGCGCGAAGGCCCATCATATTCCCATCCGGATCGGGGTCAACAGCGGCTCCGCCGAGAAGGAGCTGCTGGCCAGATACGGTGGACCCACGGCGGAATGCCTGGTGGAAAGCGCCCTGAGCCACGCCCGGCTGCTGGAAAAGGCGGGCTTTGAGGACATCGTCCTGAGCATGAAGAGCAGCGACGTGGCCCTGACGGTGCGGGCCTACCGGCTGGCGCACGAAAAATGTGATTATCCGCTCCACGTGGGCGTGACGGAGGCGGGCCTTCCCGGGCAGGGAACGGTGAAAAGCGCCATCGGCATCGGCGCCCTGCTGGTGGACGGCATCGGGGACACCATCCGGGTCAGCCTCAGCGGCGACCCGGTGCCGGAGGTGGCGGCCGCCTGGGATATCCTGCGGGCGCTGGATCTGCGGCGCCGGGGGGTTCAGCTGGTGGCCTGCCCGACCTGCGGGCGGACGGTGATCCCCGTGGCGGAGATCGCCCGGCGGGTGGAAGCGGAGCTTTCCGACGTGACCGTCCCGATCAAGGTGGCCGTCATGGGCTGCGTGGTCAACGGCATCGGCGAAGGCCGGGAGGCGGACGTGGGCATTGCCGGGGGAAAAAACGGCGGCGCGCTGTTTGTCAGGGGGCAGGAGCCGGTGCGGGTGGAAGGCGACCTGGCGGAAATCCTGATCGCCAAGGTCCGGGAGATGCTGGCGAAGCCCTGATCCGCCCGAAGACCGGGAAGCGCCCCGGACGGGGGAGAAAAGACCGGAGGATACATGAGCTACGAGGATTTGATGACCCGGGTGGCCCGGGCGATTCCGGAGCTGGCGGGAAAGCTGTCGGCTCCTCGGGTGACCTATGTCCGATCTCTTCGAAAAATCTATATTACCTTTGAAAGCACCGTGCTGGTGGGGGAAAAGCAGTTCCTGGCGCTGGAAAAAATCCTGCGGGAGGCCTTTCCCGGGCAGCCGCTGGCCCTTCGGGTGACCTCGCCCTCCCTGCGGGAGGATTTTCTCGGGGACGTGGGCAGCTACCGGTCGGTGCTGCAGGATTTTCTGAAGCGGAATTATCCGGGGATCCGCTCCTGGCTGAACCGGATCGACTGGACCTGCCGGGACAGCCGGATCACCCTGACCTTTCCGGACGAGTTTTCCCTGCGCTATACCAGCCAGAACAATATCGCCCGCAGGCTGGAGGTCGCCATCAGGGACATCTTCGGCGCGGAGGTCATCGTGGAGACCACCCTCGCCGGCGACCGGGAGGCCCGGCTCGAAAAGATGCGGCGGGAGCGGGCGGAGGCGGCCATGACCGTGACGCGGGCGGAGATGGCGGAGCGCTACGGCACCGTCTACGCCGCGGAAGAGACGGCCCCGGCCCCCCGGCGGAAGAAGGCGGAGGCCGGGGGAAAGGACGAAAAGCCGGCAAAGCCGGAAAAGGAACGGAAGCCGGCGGAAAAGGAAACCGGGATTCCGATTCCCCGGATGCCGGAAAAGCGGCGGGGCGATCCGATTTTCGGCCGCGCCATCGCCGACCGGCCGGTGGAAATCAAGGAGCTGACCAGCGAGAGCGGCCTGACGGTGATCCAGGGGGATGTTTTCCTTCTGGAAACCCGGGAGCTCAAGGGCGGCGAAACCCTGCTGGTCACCTTTGCCGTGACCGACTATACCAGTTCCGTGCTTTGCAAAGCGTTTCTCCGCTACCGGCCCCGCGCCCGCGGCCGGCAGCCGGAGGATGCGCCGCCGCCCCCCGTGACCGAGGAGGAGCGCAAGGCTGTTCAGGACAAGGTCGCCCGGATCCGGGAGGGCATGAACGTCCGGATCCGGGGGGAATGCCAGTGGGACACCTATTCCCGGGAGCTTTCGGTCATGATCCGGGATATGGTGGAGATGGACAAGGAGGAGCGCCAGGATACCGCGGAGGAAAAGCGGGTCGAGCTCCATATGCATACCAACATGTCCACCATGGACGCCCTGACGCCGGTGGACCAGCTGATTGACCGGGCGGTGAAGTGGGGCCATCCCGCCGTCGCTGTGACGGATCACGGGGTGCTCCAGTCCTTCCCCGCGGCCTTCCGGGCCGCCAAGGGAAAGATCAAGCTGATCCCCGGATGCGAAGGGTATCTGGTGGATGAGCGGGACATCGTCGAGCGGGCCGACGGGCGGCCCTATGACGGGCCGATCGTGGTGCTGGATTTTGAAAGCACCGGTCTGAACACCGCCTCGGCGCGGATCATCGAAATCGGCGCCGTCCGGCTCCAGGACGGCAACATTGTCGACAGCTTCGAGGAGCTGGTGGATCCCGGGGAGCCGCTGAAACCGAAGATTACGGAAATCACCCATATTACCGACGCCATGCTCAGCGGCAAGCCCCGGGCGGAGGAAATGCTGCCCCGGCTCCTGGACTTTATCGGGGATTGCCCCATCGCGGCTCATAACGCCTCCTTCGACGGGGCGCTGCTGCGGTCGGAGCTGAACCGGCTGGGCCTGCGGTTTGACGGCCCGGTGATGGATACCCTGACCTATGCCCGAAAGCAGTATCCGGAGCTGAAATCCTTCAAACTGAACGCCCTTTGCAAGCATCTGGGCGTCTCCCTGAAAAACGCCCACCGGGCGGTGCACGACGCGACGGCCACGGCCCACTGCCTGGCCCGCATGCTGGCGGAAACCCGGGAGCGGCATCCGGAAACGCAATCCCTGGAGGATCTGAACCGGACGCTGCGGGGCGGGGCCATCGGCGAAAGCTGGCACATCATCCTGCTGGCGAAAAACCGGACGGGGCTGGTGAACCTGAACCGGCTGGTGTCCATCAGTCATCTGGAATACTTCCGGCGCCGGCCCCATATGCCCCGGGAGATCATCCGGCAGCATCGGGAGGGCCTGATCCTGGGCAGCGCCTGCGCCGAGGGAGAGCTGTTCAAGGCGGTGCTGGCGGGGGAGGACGAGGAAAAGCTGAAGGAAATCGCCTCCTTCTATGATTATCTGGAAATCCAGCCGATCGGAAACAACGCCTTCCTCCTGCGGGAAGGGTATGCCAAAGACGAAAAGGAGCTGCGGGAGCTGAACCGGGCGATCGTCCGGCTGGGGGAGAAGCTCGGGAAGCCCGTCGTCGCCACGGGGGACGTGCATTTTCTGGATCCCAAGGACGCGGTGGGCCGGGCGGTCATCCAGGCGGGCATGGACTTTTCCGACGCGGACGAGCAGCCGCCCCTGTATCTGAAAACCACCGACGAGATGCTGGCCGAATTCGCCTATCTGGGAAAGGAAAAGGCCCGGGAGGTGGTGATCACCAATCCCCGCCGGATCGCGGAGATGGTGGAGCCCATGAGCCTGTTCCCGAAGCACCCCAGGGGAGAGGATACCTTCCAGCCCTACTGGGACGACGCGGAGGACAATATCCAGCGGATGACCTGGGAAACGGCGGAAGAAATGTACGGCTCCCCCCTGCCGGATATCGTGGAGGCCCGGCTGAAAAAGGAGCTGAAGTCCATCGTGGGCTACGGCTACTGCACGCTGTACAATATCGCGGAAAAGCTGGTCTCCCGCTCCCTTCGGGACGGGTATCTGGTGGGCTCCCGGGGTTCGGTGGGTTCCAGCCTGGTGGCCCGGATGTGCGGCATTACCGAAGTCAACGCCCTGCCGCCCCATTACCGCTGCACCCATTGCCACAGGGGCTTTTTCGATGTGGATAAATCCCGGTTCCACGTGGGGGTCGACCTGCCGGACCGGGCCTGCCCCGAATGCGGCCGGCGCCTGACCAAGGACGGCTTTGACATCCCCTTCGAGGTCTTCCTGGGCTTCGAGGGCGACAAGGTGCCGGATATCGACCTGAACTTCTCCGGGGAATACCAGAACCGGGCCCACCACTACGTGGAGGAGCTCTTCGGCCACGACCATGTTTTCCGCGCGGGAACGATCACCGGTCTGGCGGACAAAACCGCCTACGGCTACGCCATGCATTATCTGGAGGAGCGGCATATTCAGGCGGGCAACGCCGAGAAGATGCGGCTGGCCTCGGAATGCACGGGCGTTAAGAAAACCACAGGCCAGCATCCCGGCGGGATGGTGGTGGTGCCCAAGGAATACGATATCTGCGAGTTTACGGCGGTGCAGCATCCGGCGGACGACCTGAACAGCGATTTTACCACCACCCATTTCGACTTCAACTCCATGCACGACATCCTGGTAAAGCTGGACTGCCTGGGTCATGACGACCCCACCATGATGCACGAGCTGGAGGCCCTGACCGGGGTCAACTTCCAGGAGGTTCCCCTGGATGACCCGGGCGTCCGGAGCCTGTTTACCTCCCCGGCGGCCCTCGGGGTGACCCCGGAGGAGATCCTCTGCAACACAGGCACCTACGGCGTGCCCGAATTCGGAACGGAGTTTGTCCGGGGCATGCTGGAGGAAACCCGGCCCAGCACCATGGAGGAGCTGCTGCGGATTTCCGGTCTGAGCCACGGCACGGACGTCTGGCTGGGCAACGCCCGCGACATCATTACCTCCGGCACCGCGACCCTGAGCGAATGCGTCTGCTGCCGGGACGATATCATGAACTATCTGATGGACAAGGGGGTTCCGCCCAAACTGTCTTTTACGACCATGGAAAGCGTCCGGAAGGGCAAGGGACTGAAGCCGGAGATGACAAAGGCCATGGAGGAGGCCGGCGTGCCCGAATGGTTTATGGACAGCTGCCGGAAAATCAAATACATGTTCCCCAAGGGCCACGCCGTCGCCTATGTGACGATGAGCCTGCGGGTGGCCTGGTTTAAGCTCCACGAGCCCCTGGCCTATTACACCGCCTACTTCACCGTCCGCGGGGACGGGTTCGACGCCTCGACCATGATCCTCTCGCCCGACGCCTGCCGGGCCCGCCTGCAGGAGATCCGGGATATGGAAAAGCCTACGGACAAGGACAAAAAGGCGGCCACCTGCCTGGAGCTGATTCTGGAGATGGGCATGCGGGGCATCCGTTTCCTGCCGGTGGATCTGTACAGGAGCGACGTCAGCCGCTTCCTGATCGAGGACGGCAATATCCGCTGCCCCTTTACCAGCCTGTCGGGCCTGGGCGAGAGCGTGGCGGTTCCGATCGTGGAGGCCCGCAAGCGGGGAGAGTTCCTGTCGGTCGAGGATCTGCGGGCGAGGGGAAAGGTTGGCAGCGGGGCCATTGAAATGCTCCGGCAGCACGGGGCCCTGGAGGGGCTGAGCGAAACCAGCCAGGTAAGCATGTTCTGAGCCGCAGGCAGGAATTCCGGCCCGGGCGCAGAAAAGAACAGAAGAGGGAAAAGGAAAGGAAGCGGAGCGGCATGCGGAAAACCATGAATCTGAGGGGATTTGCGGTCGTCGTCGGCGCCATGCTGGTGGTTTTTCTGGTCCTGTTTCTGATCCTGAACGCGCGGCTGAACGAAAACCGCGGGGAAATCAACAACCGGCGGGTGACGCTGACCCGGCTGGAGGACGAAAACAAACAGATGAGGACCCAGCTGGAGCAGATCGGCACGGAGAATTACATCGTCTCCAGCGCCATGAATAATTATTCCTTCATGAACCGGAACGATCTTCGCTTCCGCTTTACCAACGCGGAAGCCCTCTACGCCTATACGGAAGAGGAAATGAAGATCCTGATGGACGAGATGGCGGATTGAGCCCCAGCCCCACGGAAAGGCCGGAGGGAAGGGACGGCGGAGGAATCGCGAACCAGGAACGACAGGAGGCAGGGAGGCGGCGTCATGCGGGTGGCGGTGATCGGGATCGGTTCCAATTCGGTGCGTATGCTGGAGGCGGAGGTTCAGGAGGGATCCTTCCGCAGAATCGCCCGGGACCGGGCGGGAACCAGGCTCTTCGCGGGGCTGGACGCGGAAGGGAACCTGAGCCGGGAAAGCATGGAAAAAACCATCTCGGCGGTTTCCGCCATGGCGAAAACCGCCCGGGAGCACGGATGCCGGCAAATTCATCTTTTTGCCACCAGCGCCTCCCGGGACGCGAAAAACGGCGAGGCCTTCCTGCAAATGCTGCGGGAGGCGACGGGACTGGAGCTGGAAATCCTCTCCGGCGAGGAGGAGGCGGCGCTCAGTTTTCTGGGAGCCTCCGACATCGCGGCCCCGGGGAAAACCTGCGGCATTATCGATATCGGCGGCGGCAGCACGGAAATTGTTCTGGGCCGGGACGGGGAGATTGTCCGGGCCGTTTCCTGCCAGATGGGCGCGGTCCGGCTGTATCGCGTGATGCCCATTGAAAAGGCGGCGGACATGGGCCCGGTGCGCGCTGCGGCGGCCGACATTCTGGAGAAGACCTGGGGGGATGAGCCCGCCGGGGCGGAAAGCTGGATCGGCACCGGGGGCACCTTTACGGCCCTGGCGGCTCTGATCCGGGGCGTTCCCTGGACCGACCGGGAGGGGATGAACGGAACCTGGATCCGCAAGGAGGACGTTCAGCGAATCGGGGAGAAGCTGGCGGATCTGTCCCTGGCGGAGCGGCTTCGGCTGGAGAGCCTGCAGCCGGGACGGGCGGACATCGTGGTACACGGGATCTGCATCCTGCTGGCGGTCATGGACCGGATGGGCATCGAAAGACTCCAGGTCAGCGAATACGGCAACCTGGACGGCTATATCCGGAAGCATTACCGGTAGCGGGTGAGGCGAGACAGCCGGGTGAATCCGTGAATGCGGCTGTCCGGGGATTTTCCGGAAGCGCGTCCGGCAAAAAGCCTGGGCTGCGGGACATAAAAAACTGTGAGGACAAGCATCCTCACAGTTTTTTCTATGGCTCATTCCCAGGCGCGGCGGCACATTCGGCGAGCGGAGGGACCCGATCAGCCCGCCGGATGGATCGGGAGAGAACCCCGCGCGGGCGTCGGCTGCATAACGGCGCTTTCAGCCGGCTTTGCGAAATCAGATGGGGCGCTCCTTCCGGCCGAGGAAGGTCACCGCCAGGGTTCCGGGCCCGCAGTGCGCGCCGATGACCGGGCCGATGTATCCGATCCGGATATCCAGCCCGGGAATGCGGCGGGTCGCCAGCTCCTTTAATTCGCTCGCGGCCTCGGGGGCGTCGGCGTGCAGAATGATGACCATGCTCTCGTCCGGATCCGGATCGCCCTCCACCATCTTGTCGACCAGGGTGTTGAGGGCCTTTTTCTGCCCCCGGACCTTGTCGACGCTCTGGAGGGAGCCGTCCCGGGCCTCGGTAATCAGGGGCTTGATATCCAGCATGGTGCCGAAGGCGGCGGCCATGGGGGAAATGCGGCCGCCCCGCTTCAGGTATTTCAGGTCGTCCACCGTAAACCAGGCCTGGGCCCGCATCTTGTTCTTCTCGAGCCAGTCGGCCACATCCTCGATCGGGGCGCCGGAGCGGTACATCTCGTGGGCCTTCAGGGCGAGGAGCACCACCGGGGTGGAGATCGCCAGGGTGTCCACCACGATAAACTTCCGCTCCGGATATTTGGCCAGGAGCTTTTCCCTGGCGGAATAGACGCCCTGAATGGTGGAGCTCAGCTTGCTGGAGAAGGCGACGAAGAGCAGATCCTTTTCCTTCAGGATCGGCTCGAAATAATCCAGATAGGTGGCCTCATTCAGCGCGGAGGTTACCGGCACGGCGCCTTCGCGCATGGCGTTATAGTAGCTTCTGTGATCCAGCGTCTGGCCCAGATCGTCAAAGTATTCCTTTCCGTTCAGGGCATAGGGCATATAGACGACGGGGATATCGTATTTGACCTTCAGATCATAGGGCAGGTCGCTGTCGCTGTCCATCATAAAGACATAATCCATTTTCCATCCTCCTCGCGATGTTTTTTCGCCATGGGATGCCCGGCCCGTTTTTCTGCTTGGGGAGTGGGCCTGATTTCCGGGGCGGGATGCTTTCGGCTGAAGAGGCCTGTTTCGCCCGCGGGGCCCTCCTGTCAGCCGCTCCTATTCCATACGGAGGAATTATACCCTACCCGGTAAGAAAAAGCAATCCCCGGACGGAGAAGACACGGGGACGGTTCTACTGAACCGTCCCTCTTTTTGCAGCGGCCAGACAGTAGAACCGTCCTCCTGTCTTTTCCCTGTCTTTTTACCAGACAGAAGAACCGTCCCCCTGTCTTCAGAAGAACCGTCCCCCTGTCTTGTTAGAACCGTCCCCCTGTCTTGTTTCCTGGTTAGCGGAACCAGATGAAATCGCAGAAGGCGATGAACAGGCCGAAGGCTGCGCCGAAGACCAGGACGATGATCAGCCCGGCCTTGACCGCGGCGTGGCGGTAGAGGCGGATTTGTTCCCGGGTCATGGGCTCCCGGGCCGGCCGGGCGGGCGCTTCCGGTTCGCCGGCTGCCGCTTTCGGGCCGCCCGCTTCCTCCCGGGGCACATACCAGGGCATGCCCGGCACGTTCATCTCCACGATGGTGCGGCCGTCGTCCCCTTCCGGCAGGGGAGGCTGTTTCCGGCGGGCCATCAGGTAACCTCTTTCTGGCCGACAGGGCCCTGTCCCTTTTTCTTCATGTCCTCCATGGCGCTTTCCGCCCGGGCCTGGGCTTCGGGGGTGTTATACAGATGGCAGGCGCAGAAATGGCCTTCCTCCGGCTCCAGCCATTCCGGCCGGGCGTATTTGCAGATTTCCATGCACCGGTCGCAGCGGGTATGGAATTTGCATCCGCTGGGCGGATTGGCAGGGCTGGGGATGCTGCCCTTGAGGATGATGCGGTTAATCTGGGCGGCGGGATCCGGGATGGGAATGGCGGAGAAGAGCGCCTTGGTATAGGGATTCAGGGGGTTGGCGTAGATCTTCTCCGTCGGGGCGTATTCGACCATGCTGCCCAGATACATGACGCCCACGGAATCGGAAATATGCTCCACGACGGACAGGTCGTGGGAAATGAAGAGGTAGGTCAGGCCGAAGTCCTCCTGCAGCTTTTTGAGGAGGTTGATGATCTGGGCCTGGATGGAAACGTCCAGGGCGGACACCGGCTCATCGCAGACGATGAATTCCGGCGAGAGGGCCAGGGCCCGGGCGATGCAGATCCGCTGCCGCTGGCCGCCGGAAAACTCATGGGGGTAGCGGTCCTTGTAATATTCCGGCAGGCCGCAGACGTCCATGACGCGGGTAATGTAGTCATCGAATTCGCCGGCGGGAACGATGCCGTGCTCCCGGACGGCCTCGCCGATGATTTCGCCGATGGGCAGCCGGGGGGAGAGGCTGGAATAGGGATCCTGGAAGACGATCTGCATCCGGGGCCGCATTTTCCGAAGCTGCTCCTTGCTCAGGGCGAAAATGTCCTGGCCGTTGAGCTTCACCTCGCCGGAGGTTTTTTCCTGCAGCCGGAGGATCGTCCGCCCGCAGGTGGATTTGCCGCAGCCGCTTTCGCCGACCAGGCCCATGGTTTCGCCCCGGCGGATTTTGAAGGAGACCCCGTCCACCGCCTTGACGTTGCCCACGGTTTTTCGGATGAAGCTGGACTTGATGGGGAACCATTTCACCAGATTATTGACTTCCAGCAGGACCTCCCGATCCTGGGAAGCGGGTTTTTCCAAAGGAATCATCTCTTACAGCTCCTCCACGTTCACAGACTTCGGATAGCCCAGCACCTCTCCCTGACCGAAGAAGCGGTAGCAGGAAACCACATGGGTATCGCTGATCCGGATTTCCGGGGGATAGGCGCCCGAGCACTTGTCGCACTGCATTTCGCACCGGTCCCGGAAATAGCAGTAATTGGGCATTTCCACGGGGTTGGGCACGTTGCCGGGGATATTGTAGAGGTGGTCCACCTTCTTGCCGACCACGGGCTTGGACTTCATCAGGCCGATGGTATAGGGATGGGCGGGATGATGGAAGATTTCCTCGGTGGTGCCCTTTTCGACGATGCGGCCCGCATACATGACCACCACGTAATCCGCCATGCCGGCCACGACGCCCAGGTCGTGGGTAATGAGCATGATGGAGGAATTCAGCTTGTCCTTCAGGTTCTGGAGCAGATCCAGAATCTGGGCCTGAATGGTCACGTCCAGGGCGGTGGTGGGCTCGTCGGCGATGATCAGGGAGGGGGAGCAGGCCAGGGCGATGGCGATGCAGATCCGCTGGCGCATGCCGCCGGACAGCTCATGGGGATACATGTCGTAGACGCCCTCTTTGTTGGCGATGCCCACCAGCTCCAGCATCTCCAGGGTCCGGGCCTTGACGGCCTCCTTGCTCATCTCCGGATGGTGCAGCTCCGTCACCTCATCGACCTGCTGGCCGATGCGGAAGACGGGATTCAGGGCGGTCATGGGCTCCTGGAAGATCATGGAAATCCGGTTGCCGCGGATTTCCTCCATGACCGCGTTGGGGGTGTTGACGATGTTATAGGCGGTGCCGTCCCCCTTGTTGAAGCGGATTTCCCCGCCGACCGTCTGGCCGGAGGGCCGCTGCAGCAGCTGCATCAGGGACAGGCTGGTCACCGATTTGCCGCAGCCGCTTTCCCCGACCAGGCCAACGGTTTTGCCGATGGGCACCTCGTAGGAGATGCCGTCCACGGCCTTGACCACACCCACGTCGGAGAAGAAATAGGTGCAGACGTTGTCGAATTCCACCACGTTATCCGGGTTTTTCATCCGGGTGGTATAAAGGGAGGGGTCCTTGCCCGCGTCCGCCCGGTCCTTTTCCAGCTTTCGGGTGACCCGGCGGTTGAATTTCGTAATCCGCCGGGATTCCCGGCCGGAAATATAGGAGCTTTTTTTGCTCTCGTGTGCCATGATTTAGCGCTCCTTCGCAATCATATCGATGGGGATACCGGGTTTACCGCTTGGCCTTGGGGTCGTAGGCGTCCCGCAGGCCGTCGCCGACGAAGTTGAAGGCGATAACGGTGACGCAGATCAGAAGCCCCACGGGGATCCAGATGAAGGCGTAATGCTTCATGGCGGAGGCGGAGGAAACGGAGTTGATGATCGTGCCCCAGGTGGCCAGGGGGTGCTTGACGCCCAGGCCCAGGAAGGACAGGGTGGACTCCGTCAGGATGACGCCGCCCATGCCCATGGTCGCCTGGACGATGAGCTGGGGCATGATGTTGGGAATCAGGTGATGCAGGATCCGGTCGCGGACGCGGATACCGGTGGCCTCCGTGGCCACCATGAATTCCTGCTCCCGCAGGCTCAGGATCTGGCCGCGGACCAGCCGGGCCACGCTGGCCCAGCCCATGATGCCCAGGGCGGCCATCATGATCAGCAGCCGCAGGTAGGTATCCATGCGCAGGGCGTCCATCGCGGCGCCCAGGATGATCATGATGGGCAGGGAGGGGAGGCAGTAGAAGATGTCCACCAGCCGCATGATCAGCATATCGACCCAGCCGCCGTAATAGCCGGCCAGCCCGCCCATGATGATGCCCAGGAAGGATTCCAGGAAGACGACCACGAAGCCGACCATCAGGGAGACCCGGCCGCCGTACATGATGCGGGACAGGACGTCGAAGCCGTCGCCGTCGGTACCCAGGATATGGGCGGAGGAGGGGGCGGCGAACATGTCAATCACATAGATGACCTGATCGCAGTTCAGGACGTATTCCCCGGTGTCCATGCGGGAAATGGTGATTTCGGAGGGGGTGTAGCGCACGTTGCCCTCCTCGTCCCGGGCGTATTCGCCATCCGCCGTCTGCATGGGCAGGTCATAGGACATCTGCCCCTTCTTTTCGCCCGCGGCCAGCATGGCGGACACCCGGGCGGCCACGGCCTTCTTCAGATCGTAGGCCATGGTGTCGCTGCCGTTGTAGCGGCGGACGGAGAAGGGCGTCAGCTCCATATACTCGTTTCCGGCGGCGTCGGAGATGATCCAGGAGCCTCCCTCCGGGCGGATCTGCCACTCCTTCCCCTCGGCGGTAAAGGTGTCGCTCTTTCCGGCGGCCAGCATGGCGGCGACCCGCAGCTCCGTGGAGATGGTGGCGCCGGTTTCCATGGTGTCCACCGTCAGGCGGCTGAAGATCCGGGCGGGCGTGGCCGCGCCGAGGCGGTAAATATCGAAGGCGTCCCGGTTGGCCGCCAGGGCGTAGGTTTCACCGCCGTATTCAAAGGTGTCCTGCTTTCCGGCGGCTTCCGTCAGCGCCGCCTCAAAGCCCGCGTCCAGGGGCTCGCCGGTATAGCTGACGCCGTCCATTTCCGCGGTCAGGGCGTAGCTTTTCGCCTTGCCGCGGGTATAGGTAAAGGTCATGCCGCCCGCCTCAAAGGTGCCGCCGGCGGGATCTTTGGCGACCGCCGCCTGCACCGCCTCCAGCAGGCCTTCCACCGGCGCTGTGCCGGCGGCGTAGTCAATCTTTTTGCCGACCATGGTATAGGTGCCGATATCGGCGACCCGGTGGCCGAAGGAGCAGACGGGCGCGGTTTCCACGACGGACACCTGATAGATGTCCGGCTGCAGGCGCTCGATCAGGTAGGACCGCTCCTGCCCGATTTCCAGCCGCTTTTCCGAGCCATTGGCGATCATGGACTTGATCCGGGAATTCATCGCGTTGGCCACCGAGCGCTCCACCTCCTGGGAGGGATCCAGATCGAACCCCAGGTAGGCGGTGTTTTCCTTGGCCATGGCGTAATTGACGTTCTGGGTGTCGTATTTATAGAAGATCTGCTTCTGGCCGTAGGGATAGAACAGGGGGCCGATGAAGGAGAAGACGAACATGGCGATCAGCAGGATCGAGCCGAAGACCGCCAGGCGGTTGCGGATAAAGCGCTTGAAAACCCGCCGGCCGGGGGAAAGAACCTTGACCCGGGACAGATCGTCCAGGGTGACCTTCTTGTCGCCGCTCTGCTGCCGGGCGGCCCGCTTTTTCAGGGCTTCGTTCAGATTATAGGTGCTCATGCTTTCCCTCCTTTCTCAGCTCAGCCGGACCCGGGGATCCACCACCGCGTAGAGCAGGTCCGAAATCAGATTGCCCAGCAGCGTCAGGATCGACAGGAAGGACAGATAGAACATAATGAAGGGAATATCCGCCTGGGTCATGGAGGTATAGGAGGCGTAGCCGATGCCCCGGATGGAGAAGAGGGTCTCCGTAATCAGGGCGCCGGAGAAGAGCCCCGGCAGGCTGCCGCCGAGCATCGTGACCAGGGGGATCAGGGTGTTGCGGAAGGCGTGATAGTTGATGACCTTCTTTTCCGGCACGCCCTTGGCCCGGGCGGTGCGGATATAGTCGGCGTTGAGCACTTCCAGCATATTGGTACGGGTGTAGCGCATGAGACCGCCGATGCTGATGACCACCAGGGTAATCAGCGGCAGGACGAAATGCTTGGCCACATCCAGGATTTTTCCAAATTCAGAGAGCTGCATGTAGTAGCGGCTCTGCATGCCCGTCAGGTCGAACCACCCCAGCTGGACCGAGAAAACGTATTTCAGGATCGTCGCCAGGAAGAAGGTGGGCATGGAAATGCAGATCATGGCGACCACGGTGGTGAAATAATCCGTGAAGCCGTACTGATGCTTCGCGGCGGTGATCCCCAGGGGAATGGCGATCAGGATTTCCAGGATAAAGGAGGCCAGGCCCAGCGCGAAGCTGTACCAGACTGTGTTGTGGAATTCCTGCGTGACGGGAATGGTCCAGGCCCAGCTGTCGCCCCAGTTGCCCTGGACGGCGTTGCCAAGCCAGACAAAATACCCCTCAATCACGCCCTTGTCCATGCCGTATTGGGCATTCAGATCCGCGAGCCATTCGGCGTAGCTTTTGGTGGCTCCCGGACGGGAGGCCAGTTCGCGCGCCTTGGTTTCAACGAAGCCCATGGGCATGTTGTACATCAGCGTATAGACCAGAAACATGACGAAGAACAGGATGATAACGCTGTATAGCAGGCGCTTGAGCGTATATTTCAGCATGGCGAAACCAACTTTCTGGCGGGAGGATCGGAGCCCTCCCGGATAATCGTCGCGGCCCAGGCTGCCCGGCCGCGGGGGAGAAAAAAGGAAAGGCACGGACAGGATCCTATCCGCGCGGAAACGCTTTTTCCGGTTTCCGGGAACGCTCCCCGCCGCCCCGAAGGACGGCGGGGAGCCCCTTTGGCTTCCAGAAGGGAAAGATTACTTCAGCTTCATGCTTTCGATTTCCGCGTACCAGCCCCAGTAGGGAGTCATGTTCTGGGGGATGGTGGAGATATCGATCCGCTCGGAGGAGAAGACGGTGCAGTTCTTGCGCTGATACAGCGGCAGCTCGCAGCCCCAGTCGAGGATGATTTCCATCGCGTTCTTGTAGATGGACTTGCGCTCCTCGGTGTCGGCGCTGGAACGGCCGGCCACGATCAGCTCATCCAGGGCGGGATCGTCCACGGAGTAGTGGTTGGAGTTGGTGCCCTTGCCATGGGCGTTGGCGCTGGAATAGACCTGGGTCATATCCGGATCCACGCTGGCCTGCCAGGCGGCGGCCCACATCATGGCGGTGTTGGATTCGAGGGCGTTGTTCCACACGGAGGTGCCCACGTCGTTGACCTGCAGGGTGATGCCCATGCCGGCCAGCACTTCGGAGGCCTTCACGGCGATGCCGTAGGCGGGGTGATCCTGCTCGCCGGAACCGGGGATCATGACCTCGTAGGTCTGGGGCACGTCGGTGAACTTGCCGGTCGCCTCGTCCCAGGTGAAGCCGGCAGCCTTGAAGTAGCCGATGGCGGCGAGCCGGGCGGCTTCGAAGCGCTGCTCCTCGTTCATGGAGGCGTCATAGATGGGCTTGCCGTCCACATCCACGGAATAGGCGTTGCGATAGCCTTCGTCCGCGGGCTTGGGAGCGGCCCAGGAGGTGTTGGAGATGGGATACTGGATAACGGAGGCGCGGTCGCCGTAATAGGAGTTGATGACCGTGTCACGATAGACGGCGAAGAGGGTCATGAAGCCCTTGCGCAGCGCCTTGGACTGGGCGGAGGCGGGCTGGCCGCCGATGTTGACCAGGTCGGCGTTGATGCCCAGGTAGCCGTAGCCGCGATAGTCGACCAGCTCGGTGGTCAGGGTGTCGCCGACCAGCTCGCCGTTGGCGTTGCCGTCCTTGATGGCCTTGACGGTCTGATCGTTGATGGAGGGAGTGGCGATGTCGAAGGTTCCGGTCAGGATGCCGGGGACATAGTCGGACTCAACGGTTTCCTGCATCAGCAGGGTCTTGATGGCGGGAGCGCCCTTGAAATATTTCTCGTTGGCCTGCAGGGTCACCACGCCGTTGGCGTATCCCTGATAGACGAAGGGGCCGGCACCCAGGGGCTGGGTGTTCTTGGCCTTGACGCCGGACAGATCGCCCTTCACAAAGCCGAACTTGTTGTTGTCATAGTCGTAGAGGGCCTTATCGCCGTAGTAGTGCATGGGCGCCACGGTGAAGTTCATTTCGTAGATGGCGGTGGCGTCGAACTTGGTCATATGCACCGTCATGGTGTAGTCGCCGGTCTTCTTGATGCCGGCGATGTTGGCGGCGCCTTCCCCGGTCTGCACGCCGACCTCATACTCGGCGCCCAGGGCGGCGATGGTCAGGCCCAGCCGGTTGGAGCCGGCGGATTCGGTGGCTTCCGCTTCCTCCGCGGAGGGATAGGCGGCGACGATGGCCTTCCAGAAATCATCGGTCGTGGCGCCTTCTTCCAGCTTGAAGCCCCAGTTGGCGGCGCAGGCGGCGACGGAATCATCGGCGGCGTTGTAGCCGTTGGCGATGCAGTAATCCACGATTTCCTGCGCGAAGGCGGCGCCGGCCTTGTTGTCATAGAAATCCCAGAAGGCGTCGTACTGCGCCTGGGTATAGAGATCGTTGGCCACATAGCCCTCGCCCTTGCCGTCGGCAAAGATCTTGTTGCCGCGGGAGGACATGCCGGACCGATAGGCTTCCATGCCTTCGATGGGCAGGGCGTAGACGGTGGAGGATCCGTCATAGGTCGGATCGCACAGCACATAGATGCTGAAGATCACGTCGTCAATGGTGGCGGGGGTCCCGTCGGAGAAGACGATGTCATTCCGCATGGTCAGGTTATAGTCGACGGAGCCGTCGGCATTGGTGACCACTTCCACGTCGCCGGCGCCGGTATAGGTGTAATCGGTGCCGTCATAGTTGACGGTCTGGCCCTTGCTGCCGTTGTTCATGATGGCGCCGCCCCGGTCCGCGGCCAGCAGGCCGATCTGGGTCAGGTCGACGACTTCCATGTCGTAGGCGGTGGTGGCAAAGAAGGGACTGAACTTCTGCCCGAAGGTGGCGGTGGCGTAGACCATCGTTCCTTCAGCGCGCTCGGCGGGCGCGTCTTCCGCGACGGAGACGGCGGACATGGTAAACACCATGGCCAGGGCCATGACCAGCGCGAAAATCCGGTTCATTTTGCTCATGGGATTTCCTCCTTATGGAATAATATTTTATCAGGCGCGTAAGCGTCCAATAATCGAAAAGAAAGCGGAACGCAGGAAGCGCATCGCCGCGGCGGAAGGAAAGCGCTCTATCCGCGGGGGCCGACGGGCGATTCACCGGCAGACTCCGGCGGGTTTTCCGCGGGAAGCGCATCACCGGCGGGTTCGGACCGCTGCTCCGAGGGAGACGCGTTATCGGCGGCATCCGGCGGGCTCTCCGCGG
>CAMOGC010000010.1 GCA_946613955.1 uncultured Clostridia bacterium | reverse complement strand
CGGAAATCTGCCGCAAGATGGTGACCCAGTTTGGCATGAGCGATGAAATCGGCACCATCTATCTGGGCAGCGATCAGGAAGTGTTCGTCGGGATGGAATTCGGGCAGAGCCGGGAGTACAGCGAAGAGGTGGCCGCCCGGATCGACCGGGAGGTCAGCCGCATCCTGGAGGAGGCCTATGAACGGGCCAAGGCGATTCTGCGGGAGAACCGGGAGAAGATGGATATGCTGACAAAGGCGCTCCTGGCCCAGGAGACCCTGAACCGGGCGGAATTTGTCGCCCTGATGGATCGGGGAGAGATGCCGGACGGATCCGCGTGGGACAAGCCCCGCTCCGTGGCCGCGATTCTGAGCGAGTCGGAGCAGGAAGCTTCCACGGAATCGACCGCCGATGAAAAACAGTTTGCCGAAGATCACCCGTCCGACGCGGCTTCGGAAGAGACGAACGAATAAAACCGGGACGGATGTTTCCGAAGCCCGGGAGCGGCCTCCCCTTTGGGCACCGCGGCAAAATGAATCACGAAACAGGGAGAACTGAGTCCTACGAACTACAGCAAAATCAGGAACCCCAATGATTCCAGGAAAGGAGGAAGCCCATGAACGGAACGGAGCACAGAAGATCCCGGCGCACGGAGCGGTTTGCCGACACGCCGGACCGGGTTCAGCAGGCGGCCCGCCAGATGCGGGAACAGGCTGCCTATGGGGTTTCCTCCGGCAACGGGGGCGGCGGATGGGGAAATCCGTCCGCTCCGCCTCAGGAGGGCTGGCAGCAAAACCAGGCCCTCCAGCAGCAACAGCAGTATTATCAGCAGCAGTATTACCAGCAACAGCAGCAGTACGCCTGGGAAATGGAGCAGCAGCGCCTTCGGGAGCAGCAGGCCGCGGAGCGCAGCCGGGTGACCGGCCAGGCGGCCGCCGGCAATCTCCGCGGGTTTACGGTGCCTTCCACTTCGGGCGGATCGGGCGGGAAGAAGAAAAACGGAGGAATGATCGGGCTGATTCTTCTTCTGGTGCTCCTGGTCGGCGCGGGTGCCGTCTGGGGCGTGACCGCCCTTCGGAACCAGCGGCGCGCCCGGGAGATCCATGAGGCCGTCTCGCCCTATGACAGCCTGTTTTGCAACGGTGTCTATGTGGACGGCATCCATCTGGGCGGCATGACGCCGGAACAGGCGCTGAATTCCGTCCAGAGCCGGATTCAGCAGCGGAGCGACGCCTGGAGCGTGACATTGACCTTCGAGGGAAAACAGGTGGCCCAGATCAACGCGGGCATGCTTGGCATGCAGGTGGACGTGGGCCAGGTTATGAACGAGGCGTGGATGCAGGGCCATACGGGCACGGAGGAAGAACGCTACGCCGCCATGGCCGCCCTGCAGGAGACGCCCTACGAGGCCTACACCGCGGCCCCCAGCGGAGACACCAGCGTCATCGACAGCGTGCTCGAGCAGGTCCGGAGCCAGATTGACCGGCCGGCCAAGGACGCCGCGCTGGTGGCCTTCGACACCACCCAGCCCTATCCCTTCGTTTTTGACAACGAGGTCGAGGGGCGGCAGCTCGACACCGCTCAGGTCCGGGAGCAGCTGTATCACATGGTCGCCACCATGACCAGCGGAAACGTCGAGCTTCAGCCCGCCGTGATCGCGCCCTCCGTCCGGGTGGCGGATCTGCAGAAACACTACATGCTGCGCTCCTCCGTGTATACGCCGATTTCCACCTCCTCCACCGACGAGCGGAACAACAATATCCGGCGGGCCTTCGAGGCCATCGACGGATACGTGCTTCAGCCGGGCTCCACCTTCAGCTTCAATAACGTGGTCGGCCAGAGAACGCTGGCCAACGGTTTCTTTGAGGCGATCGAATACGCCTACGGAGAGCATGTGATGGGCGTCGGGGGCGGCGTGTGCCAGGCGAGCACGACGGTGTATCAGGCGGCGGTCTGCGCCGGGCTGCAGATCACGAAAAGGGAACCCCATTCCGACGCGGTCTCCTATACCGAATACGGCAAGGACGCCACGGTCTACTGGGTCGGGAAGCGGAAAATCGACCTGGTCTTCCGGAACAATACGGAGGAACCCATCTATATGGTCGCCTCGGTTCAGCAGGACCCCAGCAACAAGCGGCGGCTGATTGCCAAGGTTTCCATGTACGGCGCGGACATGGGGGATGTCCGGTATGAAATCGAGACGGTCACCGTCAAGGAGATCGAGCCGCCGGAAAAGCCCACCTATGTCAAGGATACCGAGGGCACGTATGTGACCTATGTGGATCAGGAAAAGAGCGTTTCGAAGGCGAAGCCCGGATACGTGGTGGAAAGCTACCGGGTGGAATACCGGGGAAACGAGGTGACCGACCGGACCCGGCTGTTTGTGGACACCTATCAGCCCAAGGCGGAGAGGATCTATGTCGGCGTCAGTTATCGGGAATAAGGCCCATGCCCGGAGCGGAAATATTCTTCCCTCCGGGCTTTTCAGTTCCTGAAAGCTGTGGTATAATGCGTGTATCTTGTGAAAGAGGAGGGGTTGTCCCATGCCTATTGTTACCACAACTGAAATGTTCCGGAAAGCCTATGACGGAGGATACGCGGTCGGCGCCTTCAACGTCAACAATATGGAAATCATCCAGGGGATTACCGACGCGGCGGGCGAGCTGAAGGCTCCCGTCATTCTGCAGGTTTCCAAGGGCGCCCGGGCCTATGCCAACCATACCTACCTGGTGCACCTGGTTCGCGCCGCGGCGGAGCTGCATCCCGATATCCCGATCGCGCTGCATCTGGATCACGGCGACACCTTTGAGCTTTGCAAGAGCTGCATCGACGGCGGGTTTACCAGCGTCATGATCGACGCGTCCTCCAAGCCCTATGAAGAGAACATCGCCCTGACCCGGCAGGTCGTGGAGTACGCCCATGATCACGGCGTTGTCGTCGAAGCCGAGCTGGGAACCCTGGCGGGCGTCGAGGATGAAGTCTCCGTCGAAGCCGACAAGGCCATGTACACCCATCCCGAGGAAGTCGTGGATTTCGCCACCCGGACGGGGTGCGATTCCCTGGCCATCGCCATCGGAACCAGCCACGGCGCGTACAAGTTCAAGCCCGGCACCAAGCCGCAGCTGCGGTTCGACGTGCTGGAGGAATGCAGCAAGCAGCTGCCCGGATTCCCCATCGTGCTGCACGGCGCTTCCTCCGTTCCGCAGGAATTTGTTGCGGAGATTAACAAGTACGGCGGCAACATGCCCGGCGCCATCGGCGTGCCCGAGGATCAGCTGCGCCAGGCGGCCCGCAGCGCCGTCTGCAAGATCAACATCGACAGCGATATCCGCCTGGCCATGACGGCGAACATTCGGAAGTACTTCGCCGAGCATCCGGATCACTTCGATCCCCGGCAGTATCTGAAGCCCGCCCGCCAGGCCGTCAAGGACATGGTGGCGCACAAGATCGTCGACGTCCTCGGCTGCAACGGCAAGGCCTGATTTTCACGGAGGGCCCCGGCGGGAGCAATTCTCCCCGCCGGCCCGGGAAAACGCACGGACTGAGTCTTTCCCCCGCATCTCCCCAGGGATGCGGGGGCTTTTTATTCAGCGCCCTTCCGGGCAGTTGCGCGAGGCCGCTTTTTTGCGTACAATACAGAGGAGGGGAGGAGGAAACGGATTGACTTTTGACTTTGACGAGCGTTTCGCGCTTTTTGACATGACCCCGGTGGACAACCAGTTTATCCGGGATTATCTGCCCCAGGCCAAGGGGGACGCCGTCCGGGTTTATCTGTACGGGCTGATGCGCTGCTACCATCCCGAGGAGGGGATGGACGAGGAACGCATGAGCCACGATCTGGGCATGACGGCAGAGGAAATCCGGGCTTCCTTCCGATACTGGGAGCGGCGGGGGCTGGTGCGCCGGATCAGCGACGAGCCTCCCGCCTATCGGTTTATCAGCCCCAAGCAGCGGGAGGGCGGCGCCGAGGCGCTGGATCCGGAATACGAGGCCTTCGCGGACAGCCTGTACGGCGTTTTTGATCACGGGCGCAGGCTTCATGGGGGCGAAATCAGAACATGCTATGAATGGGTTGAGGAGCTGAAGCTGCCGCCGGAGGTGGTGATCATGCTGCTGCGGCACATGCAGAGCGTAAAGGGGAAAAACTTCTCCATCCGGAGCGCGGAACAGGTTGCGGTCCAGATGGCGGAGGCCAATATACGCACCATCGAGGAAGCGGAGGCGTTTCTGTCCCGGGATCTTTCGGAATATGAGGGAACGAAGGCCGTTCTGAAACGGCTGGGGAAGCGGAACCTTCCCTCGGAGGACCAGGTCGCTCTGTATCGGAAATGGACCCGGGAATGGGGATTTACCCGGGAGGCCATCGAGGAAGCCTGCGCGGAAACGGCAAAGGGGGATCCCAGCATGGGCTTCCTGGACGGGGTGCTGCGGAATCTGAAGGAAAACGCGGAGGAGGGCCCCATCGGAGAGGAAAATGTGCTGGCCGCCCGGAAGGAGCGGGAGGCGCTGAGGAGCCTGCTGAGAACCATGGGGGGCGGCGCTGTCAGCGAGCCGACCATGCAGTGGTACCGCAGGATCAGCAGGGAATACCCGGAGGAAGTTATTCAGCTGGCGGCCCGGGAGTGCGGCCGCAGCGGAGGCAGCCCCGAGAAGGTGGAACGGATGCTGAAGTCCTGGAAGGAGAAGGGCATCTCCACCCTGCCGGAAGCGGAGCGGTATGTTCAGGAATTCAGGAGCCAGAGCGAATTGATGATGAAGCTGCGGAAGCTTTGGGGCATCGGCGGCCGGATGGGAGAGAAGGACAGGGCCATGATTGCCCGATGGGAAAAGGAAATGGGCTTTTCCCGGGAGATGATCCTCTTCGCGGCGGAAGCCGCGGCCGGAACCGAGCGGCCCATGGCCTACCTGAACCGGATTCTGGAGGAATACGCGAAGGAGGGAATTCGGACCAGGGAGGCGGCGGAGCGGGACCGGCAGAAACGGGCCGCCCGAAAGCCTTCGGAAACCCGGCCCGCCAAAGCCGTCAGCGCCCAGCAGTATGAACAGCGGGATTATTCCACCCCCTCGGAAACCCTGGAGGAAATGCTGACCCGCCTGAACGGAGGAGTGACACCCGATGCGTGAGGAAATCTGGAAGGAAGCGGAGGCGGAGCTGGAGGCGCGGCGAAGCCGGAACGAGGAAATCGCGAGAAGCCGGTTCCGGGAGGCGGTGGGAAAGGATCCGGCCATCGAAGAGCTGGCGAGACAGCGGGAGGAAATCATCTATGGCTCCATGCGGGGCATCCTGATGGGGCAAAAGCAGGCGGAGGATCTTCCGAAACAGATGGAAGCGGCCTCCGCCCGCCTTCGGGCGGCGCTGAAGAAGAACGGGTATCCGGAGAACTATCTGGCGCCGGTTTATGACTGCCCCCTGTGCCAGGATACGGGATATGTGGGGGAACCGGTCCGGAGAGCCTGCGAATGCCTGAAGAAGGCCTACCAGGAGAAGCTGCGGAAGGCGGAAGGGCTGGAAAACTGCGACGCGGAAACCTTCGAAGGGTATGATGAAAGCCTGTTCCCCGACCAGCCCATGGAAGGGGAGAAATTCAGCCAGCGCCTGATGATGAATCTGGTCATGAAAAGCTGCCGGGACTGGGCGGAAGCCTATCCAAAGCAGCGCCCCCGGGATATGGTGCTCTCCGGGAAATCCGGCCTGGGGAAAACCTTCCTCATGCGATGCATGGCCAACCGGCTGATCGAAAGAGGTTATCCGGTCATGATGATGAGCGCCTACCGGTTTCTGGATCTGGCCAGGAGAAGCTATTTCGGCGAGGAGGAAGGGCTGGAGGATATCCTGGGAGCCCAGGTGCTGATGCTGGACGATCTGGGGAGCGAACCCATGATGAACAACGTGACGGTCGAACAGATCTTCAATCTGATCAACGAGCGGCAGCGGCGGCAGCTGGCGACGGTCATCAGCACGAACCTGAACGAAGAGGAACTGCGAAACCGCTACACGGAGCGGGTGGCCTCCCGCCTGACGGACCGGACCCAGAGCAGCTTTCTGGCGCTGAAGGGAAGGGACGTCCGGAACGGACGAAAATGAACCGGCCGGAAGAACGATTCTACCAAACAAAAAACCTGAGCGGGAGCGCTCAGGCTTTTTGTTTGGAGGGGATCAGTCGCCAAAGGTAATGCCGATGTCCCGGGCGGTGGTAATCATCTGGTGGTTGATGGGAACGGGCTTGGGAACGCCGGCGACGCTCTTGAGCGGATTATGGACGATTTCGTTTCCCTTCAGGGCCACGGTAACCCCGAAGATGCCGTCCCGGATCAGCTCGGCGGCGTGAACGCCGAACTGGGTGGAGAGGATCCGGTCATAGGCGCAGGGGGTTCCGCCCCGCTGGATGTGCCCGGGCACCACGTTCCGGGCTTCCACGCCGACCAGCTCCTGGAGCTGGCTGGCCACGTAGGCGCTGGAGGAGAAATGCTCGGCGGCGCGCTTGGCTTCCCGGTCCTTCTTCTTCAGCTTGGATTCCTCGCGCTCCATGGCGCCCTCGGCCACGGCGATGATGGTAAAGCCCTTGTTGTTCTCCGCCCGGCGGGCGATGACTTCCGCCACCTTGTCGATGGTATAGGGGATTTCGGGAATGAGAATGACATCGGCGCCGCCGGCCAGCCCGGAATAGAGCGTCAGCCAGCCGGCCTTATTGCCCATGATCTCGATGACGATGCAGCGGCCGTGGCTGGCGGCGGTGGTATGGATCCGGTCGATGACCTCGGTTGCGATTTCGTTGGCCGTATGGAAGCCGAAGGTAAAATCCGTCCCATACAGGTCGTTATCGATGGTTTTGGGCAGGCCGATGACATTGAGCCCTTCCTCCGAGAGCAGGTTGGCGGTTTTATGCGTACCGTTTCCGCCCAGGGTCACCAGGCAGTCCAGCTTCAGATTCTTATAGGTCTTCTTCATGGCGGCGACCTTGTCCACCTTGTCGGACTCGATCTTCCGCATGTTGCGGAAGGGCGTCCGGCTGGTCCCCAGAATCGTTCCGCCCAGGGTCAGGATGCCGGAAAACTGGGAACGGGTCATCTCGGACGTGTCGCCTTCGATCAGCCCGCGGTATCCGTCATGAATTCCGACGATTTCCACATCGTCAAACATTTCATAAGCCGCGCGGGCCACGCCGCGGATGGCCGCGTTCAGCCCGGGGCAGTCTCCGCCGCTGGTCAGGATGCCGATTCTTCTTTTCATAGAGGTACGCTCCTTTCAGGATGTTCATTTTCGAAGGGGCAGGATTTCCGATAGCCGTATTATAGCATGTTCCCGGCCGAAGGAACAGCCCTTTTTCGGGGGAAAAGGCACCGTGCACCGTACGCGGGTTTCAGGCCCCGGGCGGAGCGGGGAACGCTTCCGGAATCAGGCCCGCTTCCGGTTTTTCCGCCGCCCGGCGCGCGCCCGGTAAAAAAACGACAAAAGCGCTTTTCTTTTGCATGTTTTTATGATAGAATTGAACGAAGCGCAGGAAGAGTGTGCTTTTTGCGCGCGTCTCAATACGACAAGGAGGTTAGGATTGCATGCCTGACAACAACAAGGAAAAATACGACAAGCTGCAGGAAGCCATCGCCAGGCATAAGGGCGAGCGCGGCGCGGTCATGCCCGTCCTGCAGGAAGCGATGAACATCTTCGGCTATGTTCCCCAGGATGTTCAGGAACTCATCGCCGACGGCCTGGGCGCGACCCTGAGCGAAGTCTACGGGGTTTCTACCTTCTATAGCCAGTTCTCTCTGGAACCCAAGGGAGAGCACGTGATCGGCGTCTGCCTGGGAACCGCTTGCTACGTGAAGGGGAGCCAGAAGGTCCTCGACAAGCTGTGCGAAGAGCTCAAAATCGAGGTGGGCCGGACGACGAAGGACGGAAAGTTCACCCTGAACGCCACCCGCTGCCTGGGCGCCTGCGGCCTGGCCCCCGTCATGATGATCGGGGATGAGGTCTATGGCCGGCTGACCCCGGATCAGGTGCCCGAGATCCTGGCCAAGTATTAAGGCCGGAGGGCGCCATGCGGGATTTGAGTCTGCATCTGCTGGATCTGGCCCAGAACAGCATTACGGCCGGAGCCAGCCTGGTTTCCATCCGGATCACGGAGGACGACCGGGGCTGGCTGACCATGATCCTGGAGGACGACGGGAAGGGCATGCCGCCGGAGCTTCTGGCCCGGGTAACCAGCCCCTTCGCCACCACCAGGACCACCCGCAAGGTCGGGCTGGGAATCCCGATGATGATGGAAAACGCCGAAAAAGCCGGCGGGAGCCTGAAGATCGAGAGCCAGGTCGGCAAGGGAACGGTCATGACCGTAACCATGGACAGAAAAAACATCGACTGTCTGCCCCTGGGCGATCTGGGCGGAACGCTGCTGAGCCTGATTCTGGCTCATCCGACGCGGCCCGACTTTCTGTTCGAGGGAAAGAGTCCCCGGGGGGAATGCTCCTTCGATACCCGCGCGGTTCGCGGGGCTTTGGGAAACGATATCCCGTTAAACGAGCCGGAGGTGGCCGAATGGCTGCGCCAGGCGATAGGGGAAGAAATTGATCCGATATTTGGAGGTGGATAAAGATGAAATCTTTGGCTGATCTGCAGGCGATCCGCGCGAAAACGCTGGAGAATATCAACATGCGCAAGGAAGGCAACAACGCCGCCCGCGTGGTCGTTGGTATGGCGACCTGCGGCATCGCGGCCGGGGCCCGGCCCGTGATGCTGAAATTCCTTGAGGAAATCAAGGAGCGCGATCTCCAGCATGTGACCGTCAGCCAGACCGGATGCATCGGCATGTGCCGGCTGGAGCCCATGGTGGACGTGATTCTGCCGGGGCAGGAAAAGGTTACCTACGTCAAGGTCCGGCCCGAGATGGTGGACCGCATCGTCACCGAGCACCTGGTCGGCGGAAAGCCTGTGGAAGAATATACCATCGGCGCCGCGGAGAAATAATAAAACACCAGAGGAGGAGTACCCATGGATCTTTATCGCGCACACGTGCTGGTCTGCGGCGGTACCGGATGCACTTCTTCCGGCTCCGCGAAGCTGATTGAGCGCTTCGAGGACCAGATCAGGGAGAAGGGCCTCGACAAGGAAATCAAGGTTGTCCGCACCGGCTGCTTCGGCCTTTGCGAAGCCGGCCCGGTTGTCATCATTTATCCCGAAGGAACCTTCTACAGCCGGGTCAAGGTGGAGGATGTGGACGAGATCGTCTCGGAGCACCTGCTGAAGGGCCGGAAGGTTCAGCATCTGGTATACGTGGATCACAAGACCCATGAGAGCAGCGTCCAGAAGAGCCTGAGCGAGATCGGCTTCTATAAGCAGCAGCAGCGGATCGCGCTGCGGAACTGCGGCGTCATCGATCCCGAGAACATCGACGAATACATCGCCTTCGACGGGTATCAGGCCCTGGCCAAGGCGCTGACGGAGATGACCCCCGAGCAGGTTATCGACGAGGTGCTGAAATCCGGGCTGCGGGGCCGCGGCGGCGCCGGCTTCCCCACGGGGAAGAAATGGCAGTTTGCCCGGGCGACCCAGGCGGAGCACAAGTATTTCGTCTGCAACGCGGACGAGGGCGACCCCGGCGCGTTTATGGACCGGTCCCTGCTGGAGGGCGATCCCCACGCGATTATCGAGGCCATGGCCATCGGCGGATACGCCATCGGCGCCAGCGAAGGCTGGGTCTATGTCCGGGCGGAGTACCCCATCGCCGTCAAGCGGCTGGAGCACGCCATCGCGCAGGCCCGCGAATACGGGCTGCTGGGCAAGAATATCTTCGACAGCGGCTTTGATTTCGACATCCACATCCGGCTCGGCGCGGGCGCCTTCGTCTGCGGCGAGGAAACCGCGCTGATGGCCTCCATCGAGGGCCGCCGCGGCGAGCCCCGGCCCAAGCCCCCGTTCCCCGCGGTCCGCGGCCTGTTCGAAAGCCCGACCAACATCAACAACGTGGAAACCCTGGGCAACATCGCCCAGATCATCCTCAAGGGCGCGGACTGGTTCCGCTCCATCGGCACGGAAAAGAGCACCGGCACCAAGGTTTTCGCCCTGGGCGGCAAGATCAACAACACGGGTCTGGTGGAAATCCCCATGGGGACCCCCCTGCGGACGATTATCGAGGACATCGGCGGCGGCATTCCCAACGGGAAGAAATTCAAGGCCGTTCAGACCGGCGGCCCCAGCGGCGGCTGCATCCCGGCGAGCCTGCTCGACATCCCGGTGGAATACGACACGCTGACCAGCGTCGGCGCGATGATGGGCTCCGGCGGCATGATCGTGCTGGATGAGGACAACTGCATGGTCGACATCGCCCGGTTCTTCCTCGACTTCACGGTGGACGAAAGCTGCGGCAAGTGTACCCCCTGCCGGATCGGCACCCGCCGGATGCTGGAGATCCTGCAAAGGATCACCGAGGGCAAGGGCGAGGAAGGCGACATCGAAAAGCTGGAAAACCTGGCCGAGAATATCAAGAACTCCGCTCTGTGCGGCCTGGGCCAGACGGCGCCGAACCCCGTTCTGAGCACGATCAAGTTCTTCCGCGATGAGTATGAGGCCCATATTAAGGAAAAGCGCTGCCCGGCGCATCACTGCCAGGCCCTGCTGAACTATGTGATCACCGACAAGTGCCGCGGATGCACGCTGTGCGCCAGGAAGTGCCCGGTTCAGGCGATTACCGGCAACGTGAAGGAGAAGCACGTCATCGACACCGCCAAGTGCATCAAGTGCGGCCAGTGCATGGCCAACTGCCGCTTCGGCGCCATCATCAAGGACTAATCGCGCAAGGAGGAAACAACACATGGAGAATCTCGTAAAGCTTACGATTGACGGCGTAAGCGTGGAAGTTCCCGCCGGCACGACGGTTCTGGAAGCCGCGAAGCAGGCTGGCATCAACATTCCGACGCTGTGCTATCTGAAGGATATTAACCAGATCGGCGCCTGCCGCATGTGCGTGGTGGACACCGGGGCCCGGGCCTTCGGCGCGGCCTGCGTGCTGCCCGTGTCCAACGGCATGAACGTGAAGACCAACACCCCCAAGCTTCGGGACGCCCGGAGGGTCAACCTGGAGCTGCTGCTGAGCAATCACGACAAGAAATGCCTCAGCTGTCACCGGAACCAGAAATGCGAGCTGCAGCAGATGTGCATGGATCTGGGCGTGGAAGACGAAGGGACCTTCGCCGGCAAGATGAACGTCTACGATATCGACGATCTGAGCCCCTCCATTGTCCGGAACAACAACAAATGCATCCTGTGCCGCCGCTGCGTCGCGGCCTGCAACAATACGCAGGGGGTCGGCGTCATCGGGCCGGTCAACCGCGGCTTCAAGACCCAGATTCGCTGCGCGTGGGACCAGAGCCTGAACGAAGTGGCCTGCATCAACTGCGGCCAGTGCATCGCCGCCTGCCCGACGGGCGCCCTGTATGAAAAAGACGGGACGAAGGAAGTCTGGGATCTGCTGGCGGATGACGAGGTCATCACCGTTGTTCAGCCCGCTCCCGCCGTCCGGGCCGCCCTGGGCGAGGAATTCGGCCTTCCCATGGGCACCTCCGTGACCGGGAAGCTGGCCGCCGCTCTGCGGAGACTGGGCTTCAACAAGGTTTTCGATACCGACTGGGGCGCCGACCTGACCATCATGGAAGAGGGAACCGAGCTGATCGGCCGGCTGACCAACAAGGGCGTGCTCCCCATGATTACCAGCTGCAGCCCCGGATGGATCAAGTTCTGCGAGACCTATTATCCGGAATTCCTCCCGAACCTGAGCTCCTGCAAGAGCCCCCACGAGATGGAAGGCGCCATGATCAAGAGCTACTGGGCGGAGAAGGAGGGCATCGATCCTCACAAGATCCGCGTGATCTCCGTGATGCCCTGCACGGCGAAGAAGTTCGAATGCAAGCGGCCTGAACTGGGACACGACGGCATGGCGGACGTGGACGCGGTCATTACCACCCGTGAGCTGGCCCGGATGATCAAGGAAGCCGGCATCGACTTCGTCAATCTTCCGGATGAGGACTTCGACAGCGTCCTGGGCGAGAGCTCCGGCGCGGGCACCATCTTCGGCGCCACCGGCGGCGTCATGGAAGCCGCCCTGCGGACGGTTTACGAGAAGGTGACCGGGGAGACCCTGAAGGAACTGGACTTTACCGCCGTCCGCGGCGTCGAGGGCATCAAGGAAGCCTGCGTCAAGGTGGGCGATCTGGACGTCCGGGTGGCCATTGTCAACGGAACCGCCAATGCCGCCAAGCTCCTGGACAGCATCAAGCGGGGCGAGAAGAACTATACCTTTATCGAGGTCATGGCCTGCCCCGGCGGATGCGTGACCGGCGGCGGACAGCCCATCGTCAGCGCGCAGAAGCGGATGGAAATCGACCCCAAGGCGGTTCGCGCCAAGGCGCTGTATGACGAGGACGCGGGCAAGCCGATCCGGAAGAGCCATGAGAACCCGTCCATCCAGGCGGTCTACCGCGACTATCTGGGCGAGCCCAACAGCCATAAGGCGCACGAGCTGCTGCATACGACCTACGTGGCCCGGGCCAAGTACACCAGGTAAGGATCCCTTTCATCTTTTCGCCGGGTGGGAAATGTCCCACCCGGTTTTTCCTGTATAATCCGGTCAAAAAGCCGCGTGTTTCGGCGCTTGAGTAAAATGCCGGACCTATGCTAAAATATCAGATGATCAAGAAACGGAGGGTCCAGGAGCATGCCGGAGATCAAGGAACTGATTCGGGAAGGAAAGGGAAAACGGGTTTATGCGACGGAGGATCCGGATCTGGCCATCGTCTATTACAAGGACGAGGCCATGGCGTTCCATGGGCTGAAGCGGGGGCGTATTCTGGGCAAGGGCGAGATTAACAACGCCATCTGCCAGCATCTGTTTACGCTGCTGAAAAACCAGGGGGTGGAGAATCACTTCGTCCGCAAACTGGATGCCCGCCAGAGCCTCGTTCTCCGGTGCGAAATGATGCCCTTTGCCATCAAGGTGCGCAACCGGGTCGCCGGCGGGATGCATGTCCGCACGGGGCTGCCCGTGGGGATGAAGCTGGATCCCCCGGTGCTGGAATTTGTGCTCAAGGAAAGCGAGATGGACACGGACGCCCTGGTGAATCATACCCATCTGCTGGCCATGAAGGCCGCCACCATGGAGGAAATCACGGAAATCCGCCGCCTGAGCCGCAGGATCAACGAGGTCCTGTCCGCCTATATGAGCGAAATCCGGATCGAGCTGATCGATTTTCGGCTCGAATTCGGACGGTATAAGGGAAAGATCCTGCTGGCGGACGAGATCAGCCCGGATACGGCCCGCTTCTGGGACAGCAGCACGCACGAGCCCCTGGATATCGACCGGTTCCGCCGGGATCTGGGGGATGTGAAGGAGGCCTATCAGGAAGTGCTGCATCGGATGATGGGCACAAGCTATTGATAAGGAGACGATGAGGATGAAAAGAGGAAAGGCGCTGGCGCTGGCCCTCCTTTTGCTTTTCGCTCTTCACGGCGCCCTGGCGGCGGAGCCCTTTCCCGCGCTGAACGAGGACGGCTTTCTGGAGGAAGGGGAATTCGTTTCGGAGGACGCGGAGGAGGGCATCTGGCGGTACTGCAGCGATACCCTCTGGATCGAGATCCGCCGGGTGGAACAGAAAAAGCCCGCCCGGGTCTGGTATGAGGCGGAAATCCGATGCGCCGAGGCGGGGGATCATCCCCACGTGGTGGCCAACGACCCCGAAAAGAGTCTGAAAGGAAAGCGGGAATATCCTTATAAGATCTGCCGGAAGACGAGAACGGTGCTGGCGGTGACGGGGGATTTTGCCCATAACCGCTCCGGGAAACAGCGGGGCATCGTGATTCGGGACGGGGTGGTTTTCGGAAAACAGTATCCGAAAAAAAACACCAAGGGCTATTTCCCCAACCGGGACTGCCTGGCCATCTGGCCGGACGGGGACATGCAGGTGTTTTACAGCGACGAAAAAACCCCGGACGACTATCTGGCCGAAGGCGTCCGGGATGTCATGTGCTTCGGGCCGCTGCTCATCCGGGACGGGGAGCTGAACGAGGCGGGGATCAAGCTCTTCGGCAACAGCCACGCCCAGCGGGTCGCCGTGGGCATGGTGGAAAAGGGGCATTACTGGTTCATGGTCCTGGAAGGAAGGCTGAAGCGCAGCTCCGGGGACGACGTGGGCTTCCTGGGGGAGAAGCTGCTGGAAAAGGGATGCGTCCTGGGTTTCAACCTGGACGGGGGCGTTTCCGCCGGCATGGTCTTCATGGGCCATCAGCTGAACCTCGTCAAGGAAGGGAAGAAACACCTTTCCGCCCGGGCTTCGCCGGACATTCTGGGGGTCGGGGTCAGCGAGCTGGTGGTCAACCTGGGGGATCCGTGGTAAAGAGACAGAAAAAGATTGCCAAACAGGAAAAGACTGTGGTAAAATTACGTTTGGTGCGCCTGTCGCATCAAAGGATTCGCGCAAAAGGCGCAGGAGGGAAAACAGATTCATGAGCACGACCTATGAAAAACTGTCCAGCAACAAGGCCAAACTGTCCTTTGTGTTCCCCGCGGAGGAATTCGACGCGGCGATGCAGAAGGCGTTTCTGAAGAATCGGAACCGGCTGAACGTTCCCGGATTCCGGAAAGGCAAGGCGCCCCGTCGGATGGTGGAAACCCTGTACGGCGAAGGCATCTTCTATGACGACGCGGTCAACGAGCTCTTCCCCGACGCCTATGAGGCCGCGATCGAGGAATACAAGCTTGAGCCGGTGGACCAGCCGGAATTCAACCTGGAGGAGATCGGCTCCGGGAAGGATCTGAAATTCAGCGTGGAAGTCTATGTCCAGCCGGATGTCACCCTGGGCCAGTATAAGGGCCTGGAGGTTGAAATCGCCAAACAGAAGCTGACGGACGCCATGGTCGACGCCGAGATCGAGCGGGACCGGGACAAGGCCAGCCGGACCATCGACGTGGACGACCGCCCCGTCGCGGAGGGCGACATTGTGAACCTGGACTACGCCGGCGAAACGGACGGGGTTCCCTTTGACGGCGGAACCGCCCAGGGGCAGACGCTGACCATCGGCAGCCATCAGTTCATCCCCGGCTTCGAGGAGCAGATGATCGGCATGGCCATCGGCGAGGAGAAGGATCTGAAGGTGACCTTCCCCGAGGAGTACCACGCGGAGAACCTGAAGGGGAAGGACGCGGTGTTCCATGTGAAAGTCAACGGCATCCAGAAGGTGGAAAAGCCGGAGCTGGACGATGACTTCGCCGCGGACGTGAGCGAATTCAATACCTTCGCCGAATACAAGGCGGACATCGTGCGCCGGCTGACGGAGCGGATCGAAAAGAATAACGAAAACGCCGCCAAGAACGCCCTGGTGGCCAAGGCCTCCGAAAACGCCCAGGTGGACATTCCCCACGCGATGATCGACCGGCAGGGGGATTACATGATCCGGGAGATGGAGTATGAGGCCTCCTATCAGGGAATCCGCCTGGACGACTATCTGAAATACATGGGGATGACCCGGGAAGCCCTGAAGGCGCAGAATGAGGAAGAGGCCGCCCGCCGGGTGAAAAATGAGCTGGTCATCGCGGCGATCCGGAAGGCGGAAAACCTCGAGCCCGGCCAGGAAGAGATCGACAAGGCGGCCGCCGAGCAGGCGGAGCGGCTGGGCCAGGATCTGGAAAGCTTCAAGAAGAACCTGAACGACCAGCAGAAGGAATACCTGAAGGACGACGCGGGCATCATGATGGTGCTTGATCTTCTGATGAAGGACGCGAAAATCTCCGAAAAGAAGGCTGAAGCCCCCGCCGCGGAAAAGGCGGACGAGGAGGATAAGCCTGAAGCGTAATAACGGACGGAAGAAAACGGGGGCGATTCCGGATGCGGAACCGCCCCCGGAAGAACCCAGAAGGATGGCGCCGAAGAAGGCGCCATCTTCCGGTGAAAGGAGAAAAACGCCATGCCGATGATCCCCTATGTCATTGAACAGACGAACCGGGGCGAGCGCTCCTATGATATTTACTCCCGCCTGCTGAAGGACAGGATTGTGTTTCTCGGCGGGGAGATCGACGATGTGACCGCCAATCTGGTCGTCGCCCAGATGCTTTTTCTGGAAATGGAAGACCCGGACGCGGACATCAATCTGTATATCAACAGCCCGGGCGGCTCCGTGACCGCGGGGATGGCCATCTATGATACCATGCGCTACGTCCGTCCCCAGGTTCGGACGGTTTGTCTCGGGATGGCCGCCAGCATGGGCGCCTTCCTGCTGATGGCCGGGGAGAAGGGCAAGCGGCTGGCGCTGCCCAACGCGGAAGTGATGATCCATCAGCCGCTGGGCGGTGCCCAGGGGCAGGCGACGGACGTGGCCATCCGGGCGGAATGGCTGATGAAAACCAAGGAGAAAATGACCCGGATGATGGCGGAGATGACCGGACAGGATCTGGAGAGAGTCAAGGCCGACGTGGAGCGGGACTATTTCATGACCGCGCAGGAGGCCCTGGACTATCACATTATCGACGAGATTTACCAGCCCCGGATCAAACAGCCCAAGGCGTAAAGCGGAACCCCGAAAAGGAAGGAAAGCATGGCGAGCAACTATAATAAACAAAGCCCCCGCTGCAGTTTCTGCGGCAAGGACGCGACGATGGTCCGCAGGCTGATCGCGGGGCCCGGCGTCTATATCTGCAACGAATGCGTGGATCTTTGCACCGGGATTCTCGACGAGGAGATGGACGACCTTCCCCAGGTGAAAACCCGTGGCGGGAAGGAACCCCAGGCGCGTCTGTCCATCCCGACCGAGATGAAAAAGACGCTGGATGAATACGTCATCGGCCAGGAACGGGCGAAGAGGGCCATGTGCGTGGCGGTTTACAACCATTACAAGCGCATCAGCCGGAAAACCCGGAAGGAAGATGTGGAGCTTCAGAAGAGCAATATCCTGATGCTCGGGCCCACCGGGAGCGGCAAAACCTATCTGGCCCAGACCCTGGCCAAAATTCTCGACGTTCCCTTTGCCATCGCCGACGCCACCAGCGTAACCGAAGCCGGATACGTGGGCGACGACGTGGAAACGATTCTGCTGCGGCTGATTCAGGCGGCCAACTGGGACGTTGAGAAGGCGCAGAAGGGGATCGTTTATATCGACGAAATCGACAAGATCGCCCGGAAAGGCGAGAACATGTCCATTACCCGGGACGTCAGCGGCGAGGGCGTTCAGCAGGCGCTGCTGAAAATCCTGGAGGGGACGGTGGCTTCCGTACCGCCCCAGGGAGGAAGAAAGCATCCTCACCAGGAAATGATCCAGATCGATACCACCGACATCCTCTTCATCTGCGGCGGCGCCTTTGACGGGCTGGTTCCGATCATCGAGAACCGGATCGGCAAGAAAGTGCTGGGCTTCGGCGCCGAAATTCAGAGCCAGCGCGATCCGGAGCGGGTGGATGCCCTGAAGGAAGTCCGCCCGGAGGATCTGACCAAATACGGGCTGATTCCGGAATTTGTCGGGCGGCTTCCCATCATCGTCACGCTGGACGGGCTGGATGAAAACGCGCTGATCCGGATTCTGACGGAACCGAAGAATGCCCTTTGCAAGCAGTATATCAGGCTGCTGGAGATGGACGGCGTACAGCTGACGTTCGAAGAGGACGCGATCCGGGAGATCGCCCGCCAGGCCATCTCCCGCAAAACGGGGGCCCGGGGACTTCGGGCGATTATTGAAGACTGTATGCTGGATACCATGTTCGAGCTGCCGGGAATGACCAATGTCAATGCCTGCGTCATCGATCGGGACGCGGTCACCGGCGGGCGGCCGAAGCTCATCGAAGGTCCCAGAAGGCGGAGCGCCAAAAGGACCGAAAAGAACCGGACGCCCGACAGCGAGGTTTCGTAAAAACCGGCAACCGAACGCCGGAAAACAGGATTCGGCGGAATCCTGTTTTTTTTCACTTGCAAAAACGCCTTGATTCGGTATACTGAAAACCATAACGATTTCGGGAGGAAAAAGATGGCAAATCCGAAAACAATGGAGCTGCCGGTGCTCCCCCTGCGGGGCATGCTGGTTTTTCCGGGAATGGTGCTGCATTTCGACGTAGCCCGCCCCAGGAGTGTCGCCGCGCTGGAGAAAGGGATGGCGGAGAAGCAGAAGCTGTTTCTCGTGGCCCAGAAGGATGAGGAAACCGAGGACCCGGCGCCGGAGGATCTTTATACCATCGGAACCGTGGTCAACGTCCGCCAGGTCATGAACCTTCCGGGGGACAGCCTGCGGATCCTGGTGGAAGGGGAGAGCCGGGGCAGGATCCTGGAAATGACGGGGACGGATCCCTGCTTTACCGCGTCCATCCAGCCCCTTCGGGACGGGACGCCCCGCAGCGCGGACGCGAAGGCCATGGTTCGGACGGCGCAGGATCTGTTCGAGGAATACGCCAGGAGCGGCTCCCGGGTCAGCGAGGAGACCGTCGCCGGGATGAAGACGATCGAGAAACCGGGAGAGATGGCGGATCTTCTGGCGGCGACGATCATGGGGAAATGGCAGGAACGGCAGGAAATCCTCGAGGAGCTCACGGTGCTGAAAAGGCTGGAAAAGGTCTGCGGGGCGCTGATCCGGGAAACCGACCTGATCAATACGGAGCGGGAAATCCAGAGCCGGATCCGCAAGGCCATGGATCGGAACCAGAAGGACTTCTACCTTCGGGAACAGATCCGCGCCATCCAGACGGAGCTGGGAGAGAACGACGACGCCGAGGAAGAGGGCATCCGCAAGCGGATGGAAGGTCTGCCCCTGAACGAGGAGGCCCGGAGCAAATGCGAAAAGGAAATTGACCGGATGAGCCGGATCGCTCCCGGCAGCCCGGAATACATCGTCAGCGAGACCTATGTGGACTGGATTCTGGATCTGCCCTGGGGGAAGGAGACGGAGGACAATCTGGATCTTTCCCGGGCGAGGGAGATCCTGGACCGGGAGCATTACGGGCTCGAGAAGGTCAAGGAGCGGATCATCGAATATCTGGCCGTGCTCCGGATGAAAAAGAATATGAAGGGGCCGATTCTCTGCTTTGTTGGACCTCCTGGGGTTGGCAAAACAAGCATCGTGAAGGCCATCGCCGAGGCGGTGAACCGGAAATTCGTCCGGATGAGCCTGGGCGGCGT
>CAMOGC010000009.1 GCA_946613955.1 uncultured Clostridia bacterium | reverse complement strand
GGTACGCACGGTGCGGTGAGAGGACGGGGGTTAATCACCCCCTCCTACTCGATAACAACGGGGTAAGCAGGCTTTTTGAGGAGCGCGGCAAATGGCCCTGTGATTCCCTGCCCCTTTCGCCGGAAGGCGCTTGGTTTGCCGCGGGGAGAGGATGCCGCGCGCTGCCTGGGGAACCTCGCTTACCGTTTGGAGGGAACGTTGTACTTTTCGTTGAACTCCTTCTTGATCCGCTCCAGCTTGACCTGGTCCTCCTGCCGCTGGCGGGAGGCGTTTTCCTGAATGCGGCGGGTTTCCTCGATGCCGTCGACGATGGTGCGCCAGGTGGTTTCCAGGGTGTCCGCCTTGATGGAGCTGCCGGAGGCCAGGCGGGTGGTGATCTTCGCCTGCTCGACGGTATTCTTGGCGTTCTTGATGAGCATCTCGTTGGTGCGCTCGTCCAGGGCGGAAATGGCGTCCGCCTGAATCTTCTGGCGCTTGAGCATGATGGCCTGGGCCAGGGCCTGCTTGAAGACGGGCAGGGTGATGATGAAGGCGGAATTGATCTTCCGAACCAGGTTCATGTTGCTGAACTGCATGGTCTTCAGCATGGGGATGGACTGCATGGCGACGCTTTCCGCCGTCCGCAGGTCCTGGGTCCGCTGCTCCAGCATCATCTGGGCCTGCTGGAGGGACTGCAGCTGGAACTGGATGGACGTATCGCCGGTTTCGGCCATCTCCTGCTCCAGCTGCGCCATATAATCGGCGATTTCCTGGCAGCCCTGCTCGCCGGCCACGATGTATTTCACCAGATCGTGATAGTAATTGACGTTGGACTGGAACATGGTTTCCAGCTTGCGGTTGGACTGCTTGATCTCGTTTTCATACTGCTTCAGCTGGACGTAGATCTTGTCCACCTCGTCCCCCATAGTGTGATATTTGGCGAGGATCTTGTCCAGCTGCTTCCGGACATTGCCGAAGAGCTTGCCGAAGAGGCTGGGGTTGTCACGGATCTCGCTGATATCGAACTGGTCCATGATCTTGTTCAGGGTGCCCAGCAGCTTGCTGCTTTCGTCGATCTGGGACATGGTCATGCTGCGCAGCACCATATCGGAAGCCTTGGAAATCTCCTCCACCGACTGGGAACCGAAGGAAACGATGGTGTCCAGATCGTTGATGTCGATGGTGGCGGTCAGGGCTTCCACCTCGGGAGAATGAGCCAGGGCGTTGGCCGTCGCCTCCCGGTCGGAAACGATATCATAGGGCTTGACCTCGACGATATCCGTGGTTTGAACCGGGGGTTCCTTCACGGGAGCGGAAGACGGCGCGGGACGATTGAAATTCATGGCCATGTTCAGTTACCTCTCTTCCATATTTGATTGATATTGCTAAGCCAGGAGTGGCCTTTTCCCGAGGGGAGGAGGGAAAAATCCGGAACGGACAGATCGTAGATATATTCCCCGATCTGATGCTCGACGGGGAGACGATCGGCGAGGAAGCGCTCGATGGTCATATAGCCGGTGGGCACGAAAATGACCACGTCGAATCCGATCAGGCTCAGGAAGGTCAGCAGGATCGCGTCCTCCAGGGAAGCCGCCTGATCCCGGGTATTGATGACGATCAGCTTGGGATTCTTCTTTGTGAAGTCAAAGCCCTGAATCAGCCGCAGCACGTCCCGGTTCAGGTTCAGCGCGGTGGCCAGAACGGTATATTCCGTTCCGTTGACGAAGGTTCCCTTGATGATCCGCTCATCCAGCATCAGCTGGATCTTTTCCAGCATATGTTCCTGCATTTCCTCCCGCAGGAGGGCGAAGGGATAATTGCGGCTGGACTGGATCACGTCCTTTTTCAGCCGCCCGTTTTTGATCGCCTTGACGGCCAGGGACTGGAAGGGATTGGGGACGCCGGAGGAAACGATGGGAAACTGCTTGTACAGAATCGTGTCCCCGCTGTCGGCGAGGGATTTGATTTTTTGCCAGTAGGGGGGCACCTTCCCGTTTTCCACGCCCGAAACCTTGGCATACAGAATGGGAAGGGAGACCAGCTGATCGGTGGTGCTGAAATTCGGCCGATATTTCAGCTCCTGCTCCCAGAGAAGGAAGATTTCGTCATAGGTGGTCTGGAGGGTAATGGCCTCCGCCCGGCTGAACTGCTGGTTCCGGTAGAGACCGGAGCCGGAGAAGAGCAGGGAGTCCAGGTCGCCTTCCGCGTGGGAGGCCACCGTCCGCATCTGCACGGAGCCCTTCTGTTTGGGAAAGGGCATGGTGGGCAGGGAATCCGCGCCCTGTATTTCCAGGAGCCGCTCATCCTTCAGCTGGCAGACCTCATTCAGATTGGGGGCCAGGATGATCACGTCCACCGGAAGGTCGGCCAGCAGACTCAGATACAGCGCCTCGGTGTCGTCCGCGCATCCGCCCATTTTAAAGAAGACAGGCACGTCGGTTTCCTTCCAGCCCCGGAAAAGGGGAGCCTGATACCGCTGGATCCAGCACAGGAGGATGACCGCCTTGACCAGCAGGCGATTCAGGTTGCTTTCCTCCGCGGCGGCCTTCTTCATCGTCCGGACGAAGGCGGCCTGCAGCTCCCGCTGCAGTTCCACATGGGCGGAGGAGGGCAGATTGCCCGCCAGATCGACGATCATCTCCTCGGGGGTTTTGTAGTTTCTTCTGCGGATCTTCTGCAGCTCCTCCGGATCCGCCTTGGGGATGGGGCCGTCCACCACGACCACGGTTCGCCGGTTGGCGGTCAGCTGCTGATAGAGCTGGTAGATTTCGTTGGTATAGGTCAGCTTGTCCTGCACCCCCGCCAGGCGGAGGAAGGCGGTATAATACAGATGATGATCGTCTCCCCGGACGACCGGAGGTTTCAGCACTTCGTTCAGCTCCGGGCGCTCCATCCACGCGTTGGCGCAGGCGGAGCGGGCGGGGGGCGTAAAGCGGGACTCCACATCGATGGGCCTGGGCGCCGCGGGGGCCGGATTCCGGCGAACAGGCGGCTGGGGCATCGGACCGGCGGGCCGCCCGGCAGGGGGCGTCCGGACGGGGACGCCTGGCCTTCCGGAAGGGGAAGCCGGGGTCGTCGGGGACGGAATCGCGGGACGGGCGGGAGCCGAGGGCCTTGCGGGGAAGGCGGGCGCAGGGCCGCCGGCACGCCCCGAAAACCCGGAAACGGGCGCCGTGGGCCGGCTTCCGGGAGAAACCTGGGGACGGGCGGCCGCGGCCGCCCGCTCCTTCCGAAACTGCTTTAAACTGAAATCCGCGGGGAAGGGGCTTCCCTGGGGAAAGGTCAGCTTCTGGGAAAAGGCGGAGCCCGGGTCCTGCTTCAGATAAGCCTCGTCTCCGGCAGGCTCGACCATCAGCAGATCCGCTCCCATGGCGGAGACGATGCGCAGAAAGACGAGCTCGTGGGCGGTGACGCCGCTGCCGAAGTACAGCACCTTCGGGGGATTCGCGTCCCCCAGGAAGGGCACCATCCGGTCAAACCGATAGTAGAGCCAGCACATCATCTTGGTGTATATATTCTTCAGGATGCTGTCGGATTTCCCGGCCTTTTTCAGTTCGGTAAACCGGGAAATCAGCGCGTCCGTAAATTCTTTTTGATTCTGCCCGCTCATCCGGGGCATCCATTTTTTCAGGGCGCTCAGCACAAAGGCGCCGGTGGGTTGGAAATCATTTCCCAGGATGTCGGCGTAATAGCTCAGCTGCCGCTCGTCCGGGTTGGGAATCCGATCCTCGAGGATGACGCCCCGGGCCCTGGCTTCCTCGTGAAAGCGCCAGAGATAATCCATCGCGGGGCCTCCGCCTTCGCAAAGGCGCAGGAAATAAACCCCGGGCTTTGGCCGGGACGAAAGGGGGAGGAACACGTCCTCCGGATGAAGGGCCTCGATTCGCTGGAGCATGATGTTAACGCCTCGGATAACGATTCATTTGGTATCGGTTCATCACAAAGCCCAGGACGGATCCGACGAGACCGCCGACGATATGGGTGGACTGGGAGATCCGGTCGGCGGTGAAGAGTCCGTCATAGACCTGCTGGCCGATATAGAGGACGGCCACGAGGATGAAGGTCAGGGGAATGGTATGATCCTCCCGGACGGTAATGGAGGACAGGAGGATAAAGGCAAAGACGATGCCGCTGGCACCCAGCAGGCGCGTGGCGGGGAAAAAGAGCTGGTTGATGACCCCGGTGACCAGGGCGGTGGCCGCCATGACGAAAATGACGTTGGAGGTGCCGTATTTTTCCTCCAGCATCGGCCCCAGGATCAGGATATACATCAGGTTGCCCACCAGATGGTTCCAGTCCGCGTGGCCAAAGACGTGGCCGAAGGCGCGGACATAGGTCAGGGGATCCAGAAAAGAGGAACGGTATACGCTGAAGACGACCCGGTTGCTCGCTCCGTGGGTCAGAAGATTCAGCAGCTGCGCGATGACGCAGATCAGCGTAAACACGATCACCGCCGGCGCGTTAAAGGAGATGCGGATGCCTCTCTTTCTCCCGTTCATCTTGTGGATTCCCCCTTGATGCTGTATTTGTCTGAATCGGCCGGCCAGCGCTTTTGCGGATTCGCGGCGCGGAGAAGCGGCGCAGGATGCCGGCGCGTCTCCGCCCCCGCTGAACAGAGGCGCGCGCGTTCAGAAATCCCCGCTTCCCCGCGATTTGCCGGAGGCGGCTTATGCCCGCGGGGCGGCGCGGATGCTATTTCCGGAAAAACGGATTCCGGGGCATTCGATCGCCACAGGCGAGGGAATGCCCCGATCCGATTGTCCCGAAGAGGTCCGGGCTTCCGGCGGCTTACACGTTTACGCCGTAGGCTTTGCAAAGGGCGTAGAGGCCGCCCTGATAGCCGGCGCCCACCGCGTTAAACTTCCAGTCGCTGCCGCTGCGATAGATTTCGCAGACCACCAGCGCCGTTTCGATGGAGAATTCCTCGCCCAGATCGTAGCGAAGCTCTTCCTTGCCGACGGTGTCGCTTTCGCTGGAGCGGCGGGCGACGCGGACATAGGCGTTGGAAACCTGGCCGAAATTCTGGCCCCGCTCCTGCGCCTCATAGATGGTTACGGTGATGGCGATTTTCTGCACATCCGCCGGCACCTTGGTAAAGTCGATGAACAGGGTTTCGTCGTCGCCGCCGGAGCCGCCCTCCAGGCTGTCGCCGGTATGGGTGACCGCGCCGTCGGCGCTCTGGAGGTTGCCGTAGAAGATGAAGTCCTCATCCTTGCGGACCTTACCGTTGGCGCCCAGCATGAAGGCCGAGGCGTCCAGGTCGAAATCCGCGGCGCCGTCATAGCGGTTGGTGTCCCAGCCCAGGCCCACCAGCGCCAGCCGAACGCCCTTGTCCAGACTTACCCGCTGCCCTTTGGAAAGATTGATAGCCATGTTTGTCCCTCCTTGATATGATATGCTTTTTTTGTGTTAACGATACATGTCGACCAGCTTCTGGAGCCGGCTGGCGTCGGCGACGCCCTGACCGATGGCGTTGAACTTCCATTCGTTGTCCTTCCGGTAGATTTCCCCGACGATCAGGCCGGTCTTTCCGCTGTAGTCCTCCGTCAGGTTGTAGCGGCAGATTTCCGTACGGTTCGCCATGTTGACCAGACGGATGAAGGCGTTGCGAATCAGGCCGAAATGCTGCTTCCGGGTGGCGGCGTCATAAATATTGACGACGAAAACGATTTTGGCCACGCTCGCGGGGACGAGGGACAGATCCACCATGATCTGCTCATCGTCGCCTTCCCCGGCGCCGGTCAGGTTGTCGCCCTGGTGGACGATGGCGCCGGAAGGATGGCGCAGGTTGCCGAAATAAACCACGTAGTCGTTGGTTTTTCCGCCGACCAGCTTGCCGTCCGGGCCGCAGAGAATGGCGGAGGCGTCGCAGTCGATATCGGCGGGCTTGGCGGCGAAAAGGGCCTTCCATCCCGTGGCGGTGGGCTGGGCCTCATCCCATCCCAGGCCGACCATGATCTTTTTCAGGCCGCCGTCGCCCTTGGTCAGGCTGATTTTCTGGCCCTTTTGCAGATTGACGGACATTTGGCATCCCCCTTTTCTATTATGAAATCAATGGATTTGCTGTTTTCCCGGGAGGCGGGGCTTTTCAGAGCCCGGCCGCGGGATGCTTACTTTCGCCCGGGCACCCACCGCAGGCCCCAGTTGAAGGCCCGGTCCATCTTCTCGTGGCCGTCGAAGAAACGGACGATCTTTTCCACGCTGAAGGTGGTGTCGCCCTGGTTTTCAAAAAGGGCGATGGCGCACATCCGCTGGGAGGAGCCGTATTCGTCCATCCGGACGATGACGTCCTCCGCTCCGGGATACTTGATGGTCACGACGCCCTGGGCGTCCTGCCAGTTGGCGGCTCCTTCATAGATGAAGGTGTAGACCAGGATCCGCCGGATCTGGGCGATCATGTTGCCGTTGACCCGGAGGTTTTCGCCGTCGGCGTTGGTGCCGGTCCGGTCGTCCCCGTCCAGGGAGACGAAGGGAGGCTGATCCAGACGGCCAAAGGCGTTGCCCAGCGCCTGGACGCAGCCCCTCTGCCCGTTCTTGAGCTCGAAGAGGCATCCCAGATCCAGGTCGATGGGCTGGGGCGTTCTGGAGAAGAAGCCACGCTTGACCGGCTGGCTCCAGTTCAGATTGATCAGAATCTCGCCCAGAGGCTTGCCCTCTTTTTTCAGATTGACCTTCTGTCCTTTGCGAAGTTCAACAGCCATGCGGTTTTCCCTCCCCTCTGATCAGGTGTCGATGCCGTAATTGGCGCACAGGGCCGCCAGCCCGCCCTGGAAGCCGCTGCCGATGGCGTTGAACTTCCATTCGCCGTTATGGCGGTAGAGCTGGCCGACGACGACGGCGGTTTCAATGGAGAAATCCTCCTCCAGATCATAGCGGACGATCTCCGCCCCGGTGTCGTTATCCACGATCCGGACGAAGGCGTTGCTGACCTGGCCGAAATTCTGCCGGCGCTCGTTGGCCTCGTAAATGGTGACGGTGAAATCGATCTTTTCAATATTGGCGGGCACCTTTTGCAGATCCACCATGATCTGCTCATCGTCGCCCTCGCCTTCGCCGGTTTTGTTGTCGCCTCCGTACAGCACGGCGCCGGAGGGATGACCGGGATTGCCGTAGAAGACGAAATCCTCATCCCGGGTGACCCGGCCGTTTCCGCCCAGCAGGAAGGCGGAGGCGTCCAGGTCGAAATCCGATCCGCCGTCGTAGCGGTTCACGTCCCATCCCAGGCCCACGGTCAGGTTATGCAGGCCGGGGTTGGATTTGGTCAGGTCCACCTTCTGCCCTTTTCTCAGATTGACAGCCATTGGTTGCGTCCTCCTTGATCCGTATTGAATTTCGGCCGCCGCGGGCCCGCTCCGGGGGAAGCGGATTTCTCCGGGGCCGGGCGGGCGGCCGTTGGTTCCTTTTCCGTTACGCGTTTTTCTTTCCGTTCATGAAGGATTTTACGATGCCGCCCACCAGGATGACCAGGAAAGCCAGCGCGCAGCAGACCAGCCAGGTGGTGGCGGTCAGGGCGTGGACGCTCAGCACATCGCCGCCGAAGGTCACGAAGATGAACTGCGCCGCGAAAATGACCGCCATGACGATCAGGAAATTCCGGTTGCGGCCCAGATTCTCAAAGGCATTCACATGCTCGGTCCGGGCGTTGAAGCCGTTGAAGGTAATGGCCATCATAAAGGTGGCGAAGACGGCGGAGTTCAAGACGACCCGCATCGGATCCACGCCGGGATAACCCGCGGCGTTCAGGCCGGCCAGGTTCTGGAGGGCGGGAAGGAAGCGGATGCCCAGGCACAGGGCCGTGATATACAGGGCGCTGCAGATAATCTGAACCAGCATCCCCTTGGAGACGATGGAGGCGTCCCGCTTGATGGGCTTTTCCTTCATGTATTCCTTCAGGGCGGGCTCGGAGCCGAAGGCGATGGCGGCCAGGGTGTCCATGGCCAGGTTGATCAGCAGCAGCTGGATCACCGTCAGGATCTCGTTTTCCCCGAAGAAGGGGGCCAGGAAGCAGGTCAGCACCGCGGCCACGTTGACCGTCAGCTGGAAGATCAGGAACTTCCGGATGGACTTGAACATGGTCCGGCCGTAGAGGATGGCCTTGTCGATGGAGGTAAAGTTGTCGTCCAGGATGGTGATGTCGCCGGCTTCCTTGGCGACCTCCGTTCCGGAGCCCATGGCGAAGCCAACGTCCGCCTTCTTCAGGGCGGGGGAGTCGTTGACGCCGTCGCCGGTCATACCGACGACCAGATCCATTTCCTGGGCGATCCGGACGAGCCGGGACTTATCCGTGGGCAGGGCGCGGGCCACCACCCGCAGGTTGGGCAGGATCTTCTTCAGCTCCTCGTCGCTCTTTTCGGCCATCTCGGCGGAGGTCATGGCCACATCGGTCGGCGCGGAGAGCAGACCGGACTCCCGGGCGATGGCCACGGCGGTTTCCTTCCGGTCGCCGGTCACCATGACCACCTGGATGCCCGCCTCCTGCACTTCCTTGATCGCGGGGATGACTTCCTTGCGGACGTTGTCGCGGATGGACAGGACGCAGACCAGAGTCAGATCCTTCCCGTCGGGGTCGCCGGCGGTTTTGGCTACGCCCAGCAGCCGCATGGAGCGGCCGGCCTGGGCGTCCATATAGGCCAGAAGGGAGGACTGGGTTTCATGATTCAGGGGCCGGACCTCGCCGTTTTCATCGATAAAGGTATCGCACCGTTCGATGATCCGCTCGGGGGCGCCCTTGATATAGACGATGGACTGGCCGTTGCGCTCCACCGTTACGTCGGACATCTTCTTGTTGGAATCGAAGGGGTTGAAGGAGCGAACCTCGTCCTTGGTCATTTCCGCGACGGCGCCCTCGCCCATCAGGAAGGCCATCATGGCCCGGTCCGTGGAGTTGCCGCCGACGATTTCGTTTCCGGAGACGGTGGCGGAGTTGTTCAGGCCGATGCCCGTAATCACGTCGACCCGGACGGCGGGGGGCAGCTCGCTGAGCTTGGTAAACACCCGCTGGTTGCCGGTGGCCAGCTCGACCACGCTGAGCTTGCCCTGGGTAATGGTGCCGGTTTTATCGGTAAAGAGCAGGGACAGGGAGCCGGCCGTTTCCAGACCATTGATCTTATGCACCAGCACGTTGTCCTTGATCATGCGGATGGACTGGAAGGAAAGCAGAATGCTGGTCAGCATCGGCAGGCCTTCCGGCACGGCGCAGATGATGATCGTGACCGCCACGGTCACCGCCTCGATGATCAGCTTGATCCAGCCGGACAGGGGATCGGCCACGAATTCCGGCGCGTGGATGCCGCCGTTGGGGTTGAGTATATTGACCGCCAGGACGCCGACGATGATGGCGATGGCGCCGATATAGCCGAACATGGAAATCTGCTTGGCCAGCTTGCCCAGCTTGACCTGCAGGGGCGTTTCCCGGGTGTCCTCCTGCACCTCCAGGGCCAGCTCGCCGAAGAGGGTCTTATCGCCGACAACCTTGACTTCCATATACGCCTCGCCGGAAACGACCACCGTTCCCCGATAGGCGTAGAAGGTATTCAGCAGATCCTTGACCTCGTAGCTTTCGCCCTGGGCGTTGGGATGCTTGCGGGCTTCCTCCGTTTCGCCGTTGAGCGAGGCCTGATCCACCATAACCTCGCCTTGAACGATCTCGCCGTCGGCGGGAATCTTGTCGCCGGCCTGGAGGAAAACCAGATCCCCGACCACGACCTCGCTGACGTGCACTTCCTTCAGCTGGCCGTCCCGGAGCACCTTGGTCATTTCCTTGGCTTCCTCTTCGGATTTCAGCAGGCTGGCCTTGCCCTCCTGGCTGTGCTCGGAAACGGAGGCCACGCCGTTGGCCAGCAGAATCGCCACCAGCACGCAGACGGGCTCATACCATTCCGCCTTGCCCATGATCCACAGAACGACCTGGATCGCCAGGGCTACCAGCAGGATCATGATCATCGGATCCTTGAAGCCTTCCAGGATCTTTTTCCACAGGGGATCCGGGGGAATCTGGGTCAGCACGTTGGAGCCGTGTTGTTTTCGGCTCTCCTCGACCTGTCTGGACGACAGTCCTTTGAGTTCCATAGCTTTTTGTCTCCTCTCGATAGAAAGAATATATATCAGTCCTTTGGCTGTATCAGGGGAAAGTATACCATATCCGGCACTGGAAGTCCATACTTTCCCGGACGCCGCGGGAATTTTCGGACTTCCGAACGCGTTCCGGCGCGGGCTTTGCGGCCGCCCGGCGGAAGACCGGCGGAACGCGCCGATTTTGATCTTGACAGGGCGGGAAAGATGGGATAGGATAAGACCGTAACTGAATACCTTATCACGAGTGACGGAGGGATGGGCCCGATGAAGTCACGGCAACCGGCGGCGGAGCCGCAAGGTGCCAAATCCCACAGCGCGTGAGTTTTCCCGCGGGAAGGCGCTGGCAGATAAGGAGAATCCCTGAGGATGATCCCGCCTGGCTCACGCGCGAGCCGGGCGGTTTTCTTGTGCGCCCGGCGGCTGAACGACCATCCTGAAAGGAGACACACATGCGCAGACTCTTTACCTCCGAATCCGTGACCGAGGGCCATCCCGACAAGCTTTGCGACCAGATCAGCGACGCGGTGCTCGACGCGATCCTGAAAGAGGATCCCATGGCCCGGGTGGCGTGCGAAACCTTCGCCACCACCGGCATGATTACGGTCATGGGAGAGATTACCACTTCCGCCTGGGTGGATATCCAGGAAATCGCCCGGAAGACCGCCATCGACGTGGGATACGATTCCGGCGAAACCTATTTCAACGGGCATACCTGCGCCGTGCTGACGGCCATCCATTCCCAGAGCCCGGACATCGCCATGGGCGTGGACGAGGCGCTGGAAGGCAGGGAAGAAAACCTGGGGGATATCGGCGCGGGCGATCAGGGCATGATGTTCGGCTTCGCCTGCGATGAAACGCCGGAGAAGCTGCCCATGCCCATCGCCCTGAGCCATCGGCTGAGCCGCCAGCTGGCCAGGGCCCGGAAGGAGAAAATCCTGCCCTGGCTGCGGCCGGACGGAAAAACCCAGGTGACGGTGGTTTACGAGGACGGAAAACCTGTGGCGGTGGACACGATCGTCCTTTCCACCCAGCACGCCGAATCCGTCTCCCAGGAGGAGATCCGGGAGGGCGTCCTGCGGGAGGTGATTCGGCCTGTGATCCCGAAGGAGCTGATGCGGGAGGAGACCCGGATTCTGGTGAACCCCACCGGCCGGTTCGTCATGGGCGGCCCCGCCGCGGACACGGGGCTGACGGGGCGGAAAATCATCGTGGACACCTACGGCGGATATGCGCCCCACGGGGGCGGCTGTTTCTCCGGCAAGGATCCGACGAAGGTGGACCGCAGCGCCGCCTACGCCGCCCGGTGGGCGGCGAAAAACATCGTCGCGGCCGGGCTGGCGAAAAAATGCCAGCTGCAGCTGGCCTACGCCATCGGGGTCGCCCGGCCCGTCAGCATCAATGTGGACACCTTCGGTACCGGGACGATTCCGGACGAGCGGCTGGAGAAGATCGTCAGCCGGGTGTTCGACTTCCGCCCGGCGGCCATCATCCGGGATCTGGATCTGCGCCGGCCCATCTATCGCCAGACCGCGGCCTACGGCCATTTCGGCCGGCCGGACCTGGATCTGCCCTGGGAGAGGGAAAACCGGGTGGAGGAACTGAAGGCCCTGGCGGCGGAATAAGAGCGTCAGCGCTTTCGCCCAAAGAGTGCCGCGGGCCGGAAAGCCCGGGGCGGACAAGAGAGGACGGAAGCTGCCGCGAACGGAACCGGCGAAGCCTTCCTGAGAAAACAGCATGAGAAAAGGCGCCGGAGCTTTCGCTCCGGCGCCGAAGTTTTTGGAATTCCTTATTCTCCGGAAAGGGCCCGGTCGATGGCGGCGGCGGCGGTTTTCCCGGCGCCCATGGCGGAGATGACCGTAGCCGCGCCGGTCACCGCGTCGCCTCCGGCGTAGACGCCCTCCCGGGAAGTCAGGCCGTCCTCGTTGACGACGATGCCGCCCCGGCGGTTGACCTCCAGCCCCTCGGTCGTGGATTTGATAAGGGGGTTGGGGCTGGTGCCGATGGCCATGATGACCGCGTCCACATCGAGCTCGTATTCGCTGCCGGGGATTTCCACCGGCCGGCGGCGGCCGCTCTGGTCCGGCTCGCCCAGCTCCATTCTGACGCAGCGGATCCCGGTCACGAAGCCGTTTTTCGGATCCCGGGGGTTGTCCGGGTTGTTATACCCGAGAATTTCCACCGGATTGTTCAGCAGGCGGAAGTCGATGCCCTCCTCCTCCGCGTGCTCCACTTCCTCGCGGCGGGCGGGCAGCTCCTCCATGGAGCGGCGATAGATGATATAGACCTTGTCCGCCCCCAGGCGCAGGGCCGTCCGCGCGGCGTCCATGGCGACGTTGCCGCCGCCGACCACGGCGACCCGGCCGCCCTTCATGATCGGGGTGTCGGGCTTGTCCCGGTAGGCCTTCATCAGGTTGGAGCGGGTCAGGAACTCGTTGGCGGAATAAACCCCCTTCAGGGCCTCGCCGGGGATGTTCATGAAATTCGGCAGCCCCGCGCCGGAGCCGATGAAAACGGCTTCATAGCCCATGTCGAACAGCTCGTCGACGGTCAGGGTTTTGCCGATGATGACGTTGGTCTGGATGTCCACCCCCAGCTCCTTCAGCGTTTCCACCTCCCGGGCGACGATGGCCTTGGGCAGGCGGAATTCGGGAATCCCGTAGACCAGCACGCCGCCGGCGGTGTGCAGCGCCTCAAAAACGGAAACCTGGTATCCCTTCTTGGCCAGATCGCCGGCGCAGGTCAACCCGGAGGGGCCGGCGCCCACGATGGCCACCTTATGCCCGTTGGGGACGGGAACCTCCGCCTTTCCTTCCGCGTGGGCGTTGTGCCAGTCGGCCACGAAGCGCTCCAGCCGGCCGATGCCGACGGGATCCATCTTCGCCCGGACCCGCAGGGTGCACATGCTCTCGCACTGGGTCTCCTGGGGGCAGACCCGGCCGCAGACCGCCGGAAGGGAGGAGGAACGGGTGATGATCCGATAGGCCTCCTCGTAGTTTTCCCGCCTGATTTCCTGAATGAAATCCGGGATATCGATATTGACCGGGCAGCCCTGAACGCAGGGGCGGTTCCGGCAGTTCAGGCAGCGGGCGGCCTCCTCCTTCGCGATTTCGGCGGAATAGCCCAGGGCGACCTCCCGGAAATTATGGGCCCGCTCCTCGGGCGCCTGGGTGGGCATTTCATGCTTGCGGGGATTGACAGCCATGCTTTATTCCTCCTTCCCTGCGCGGAAAAGGTTGCAGGTTTCCTCATAGGCCCGGCGCTCAAAATCGAAATACATGCGGGAGCGGCTCATGGCCTCGTCGAAATCGACCTCATAGCCGTTGAAGTCCGGCCCGTCCACGCAGGCGAATTTCGTGACCCGCTTTCCGTCCTGATGCAGGGTCAGGCGGCAGCCTCCGCACATGCCCGTCCCGTCGATCATGATGGGGTTCATGCTGACCGTGACCGGGACGCCGAAGGGTTTGGCCGTCAGCGTCACGAACTTCATCATGATCAGGGGGCCGATGGCGATGATTTCGTCAAAGGCGCGGCCGGCCTCCAGCATTTCCTTCAGGGGAAGGGTCACGTTGCCGCCCCGGCCGTAGGAGCCGTCGTCGGTCATGACGATGAGCTCGTCGGAGCAGGCGCGGAATTCCTCCTCGAGAATCAGCAGATCCTTGTTCCGGAAGCCGATGATGCTGGTGACCTGGGCGCCGAGCCGGTGGAAGGCCTCGGCCACGGGCAGGGCGATGGCGCAGCCGGCGCCGCCCCCGATGATGCAGACCTTCCGGATGCCTTCGGTTTTCGTCGGCATGCCCAGGGGACCGGCAAAATCCTGGATATAATCGCCCTCCATCTTGTGCTTCAGCTTTTCCGTCGTCGCGCCGACGACCTGGAAAATGATCCGCACCGTTCCCGCGGCGGGATCGGATCCGGCGATGGTCAGGGGAATCCGCTCCCCTTCGTCATCGACCCGGAGAATGATAAACTGTCCCGGCTTTGCCTTGCGGGCCACCAGGGGCGCTTCGACCTCCAGCAGGATCATGGACGGGTTCAGCTCCCGCCGCTTCGCGATCCGATACATGGGCTTCCCTCCTTCGCCGCCGGAGGGAAACCCCGGACAGCTTTCCTGATCAGATAAAGCCAGGGGCCGCCTTCGCCGGCAGGGGAAAGGAGCCCGCTGACACTGTTCCGATTCTACCCGCATCCCAGGGAAAACACAAGATTTTTCTCTGTTTTTCCCGGGAGCGGGGTTTTGCGCCGGGCTGGGGCGCTTTTCGCCCGGAAAGACAGGGCGGATCGGCAGACGCCCGGTCCGCCCGGGGGAGCGTTTGCCGTCGGAAAGGCCGGCGGGAGGGAGAATCGCTTTTCCCCAATCTGGGAAGGCGGCGCGGGCTTGAAATGCCCGCGGCATGGCCGTATAATGGAAGGCACAGTTCCGCCCGGCCGTGGGCGGGGGAAGGAAGGCCCGAAAATGAATGTAACCCAGCTGGCGGATCGGCTGAAGCAGGATCCCCGCTTTATGGAAAACGTGACCCGATGGGAAGTGATCCCCGCCCGGCCCGCCCGAACGGCGGATTTTCCGGAGAGTCTGGATCCGAGGCTGCGGGGCGTGCTGGCCCAGCGGGGCATTCACGCGCTTTACACCCATCAGGCCCAGAGCGTCGCCGCCACGGCCCGGGGGGAGGACGTGGTCGTCGTAACCCCGACCGCCTCGGGGAAAACCATGTGCTACAACCTGCCGGTGCTCTCCGCCATTCTGGAAAACCCGGACGCCCGGGCCCTGTATCTGTTCCCCACCAAGGCGCTTTCCGCCGACCAGGTCAGCGAGCTTTACGAGATGATCGGCCAGACGGGGGCGGACATCAAAACCTATACCTATGACGGGGACACGCCGGCCGCGGCCCGGAGGGCGGTGCGCCAGGCGGGGCACATCGTCGTGACCAATCCGGACATGCTCCATTCCGGCATCCTGCCCCATCACACCAAATGGGTCAAGCTTTTTGAAAACCTGCGCTATATCGTCATCGACGAAATCCATACCTATCGGGGGGTCTTCGGCAGCAATCTGGCGAACGTCCTGCGCCGGCTGACGCGGCTGTGCGAGTTTTACGGCAGCCATCCCCAGTACATCCTCTGCTCCGCCACCATCGCCAATCCCAGGGAGCTGGCGGAAACCCTGATCGGCCGCCCGGTGACCCTGGTGGACGATAACGGCGCCCCCATGGGGGAGCGGCATTTCGTCTTTTACAATCCCCCCGTGGTCAACCGCCAGCTGGGCATCCGGCAGGGCGCCCTCCCGGTGACCCGGTCGATTTCCGGGCTGCTGCTGAAAAACGGGATTCAGGCCATTACCTTTGCCCGCTCCCGGCTGACGGTGGAGGTGCTGACGAGGTATCTGAAGGACATGGTGCGGGATCCGCTGGGGAACGCCGGCCGCGTCCGGGGATACCGGGGCGGCTATCTGCCCACGGAGCGGCGGGAGATTGAGCGGGGCCTGCGGGCCGGGAAGGTGGACGCGGTGGTATCCACCAACGCCCTGGAGCTGGGCATCGACATCGGCGCGCTGGACGCGTGCGTCCTGTGCGGATATCCGGGCACCATCGCCAGCGCCTGGCAGCAGGCGGGCCGCGCCGGCCGCCGCCAGGCCGCCAGCATCGTCTTTTTCGTGGCCTCCTCGGCGGCCATCGACCAGTATATCGTCACCCATCCGGATTATTTTCTGAAAAAAAGCCCGGAAAACGCCCTGCTCAATCCGGACAACCTCTATATCCTGATGAGCCATTTCAAGTGCGCCGCCTTCGAGCTGCCCTTCGCCGACGGGGACGCCTTCGGCAACGCCCCGTCCCCGGATCAGCTGCTGACCTACCTGGAGGAGGAGAACATCCTGCATCACGTGGACGGCCGATACCACTGGTCGACGGAGGATTTCCCCGCCAGCGAGATCTCCCTCCGCTCCGCCGCGGCGGAGAATTTCATCATCATCGACATTACCGATCCGGCGCGGCACCGGGTCATCGGCGAAATGGACCGGTTTACCGCCCCGATGCTCCTGCATGAAAACGCGATCTATATGCACGAGGGCCGCCAGTTCCAGGTGGAAAAGCTGGATTTCGACGCCTGCAAGGCCTTTATCCGGGCGGTGGACGTGGGGTACTATACGGACGCGGATCTGAACATCAACCTGAGCCTGCTGGATATCGAAAAGGAGGAGCCCACCTCCGCGGGCGGGCGGACGGCGCTGGGGGAGATCAAGGTGACCGCGCTGGTGACCATGTTCAAGAAAATCCGCTTCGATACCCATGAAACCCTGGGCTTCGGCCACGTGCGCCTGCCGGAAACCGACATGCATACCACCGCCATGTGGTGGACCCTGCCGCCGGCGCTGGTGCGCCGCTTTGCCAGCGATACGCTGAAAAACGGCATGATGGGCATCGCGAACCTCCTGCGGATCGTCTGCCCCCTGTATCTGATGTGCGCGCCGCAGGATATCGCCGTCGTCTATCAGGTGAAAAGCCCCATCACCCAGGAGCCTACCCTCATCCTCTATGACAACTGCCCCGGGGGCATCGGCCTGAGCCAGAAGGCCTACGGCATGCGGGAGATGCTGCTGGAAAAGGCGCTGCAGGTGGCCGAAGACTGCGGATGCGAAAACGGCTGTCCTTCCTGTGTGGGCCCGGTGATGGAGGTGGGGAAGGACGGAAAGAAAACCGCCATCACCCTTTTGAAGGAGCTGACCCGATGAATCTGCTGAATAAGCTGCGCGCCGTGGGCGGATCCTCCGGGCCGAAAAAGGAGGAGACCGGGGCGGAGCGGCAAAACCGGGACTGCCGGCATCTGACGGTTTTCCGGGGGCCGGAGGAATTCCCCGGCGCGTGGGAAATGCGGCGGGAAACCCTGGCGCTGATGAGCCGGGCGGAGGTGCCGGAGCCCTTCGATCCGAAAAAAATCCTGTATCTGGATACGGAAACGACGGGCCTGGGGGGCAGCGGAACGGTGGCCTTCCTGGTGGGTCTGGGGTATCTGACGGACGAGGGATTCGAGGTGCATCAGTACCTGATGCGGGATTATGACGAGGAGCCGTATCTCCTGCGCCATGTGGAGGAGGAAATCCGGAAGCGCGAGCTGCTCTGCACCTTTAACGGGACCTCCTTCGACGTTCCCCTGCTGGAGAGCCGCTTCCGGATGAACCGGCTCCCGCCGGCCTGCCTGGATCTGCCCCACGTGGATTTGCTGCATCTGGCCAGAAGGCTCTGGAAGCTGCGGCTGGGGCGGTGCAACCTGGGACGGCTGGAGGAGGTTATTCTCCATCGCCCCCGGGAGGAGGATCTGCCGGGCAGCGAGGTGCCCGCGCGGTATTTCGCCTATCTGCGGACGAAAAGGGAGGAGCTGCTGCAGGACATTCTGGACCACAACGCCCAGGACATCGCCAGCCTCTGCACGCTCCTGTGCCATATGGCGGATCTGTATGAGCATCCGGAGAAGATCCGCTTCAGCGAGGACGTCTATTCCATGGGCCGGGCGCTGGAAAAGGAGCGGCATCCGGAAAACGCCCGGAAATGCTACCGGCTGGCCCGCCGGGGCCGCATGGGCGACGCGGCCTCCGCGGCGCTGGCCTCCAGCTACCGCCGGGCCGGGGACCGGAGCGCGGCCGCCGAAATCTGGCGGGAGATGATCGAAGGCCACCGGGGCGGCGCCCACCCCTATATCGAGCTGGCCAAATACGAGGAGCACGTCCGCCGGGATCCCGCCGCGGCCCTGAATCTGACCGAAAGGGCCATCGCCCTGATGAGCGAGGCCTCCCTGCGGCCGGATCCGACTGTACAGGAAACGAAAAATGCGCTACAATACCGTCGCCTGCGGCTGAAGCGGAAGCTGGAGGCGGAAGGAGACTGAAAGAGCATGGGACTGATGACCACCCTGAAGGCCAACAAGGCCTACCGGGCCCAGCAAAACGGCGACGCCGCCGGGGCCATGAAGCTGTATGAGGAGTGCTTTGCCGACGGGCTGACGGACGCCCGCTATGTCCTGGCCTACGCGGTGCTTTTGATCCGGGACGGCCAGTATCAGAAGGCCAAGGATTTCCTGGTGAAGCACCAGAAGGCGCCGGGTATGACGCCCGATCAGCGGGTGACCCTGATCGTGGACTACGCGGCCTGCTGCTTCCGCCTGGGGCAGCTGGAAAAGGGCATCGGCAAGCTGGAGGAGCTGCACCGGAAAAATCCCACCGGCCTGGTTTATCAGACGCTGGGATACCTGTATGTGGAGCGGTTCAGCGCCGAAAAGAAAGCGGCTTTCCTGGAAGAGCAGAGCCGGAAGATGGCGGAAGAGGCCGCGAAGGAAGCCGCCCGGCAGGCCGCCGAAGCCCTGAAGGAAGGGGCGGATCAGGCGCCCGGGGAAGGGGCCGCGGAGAACCGGAGGGAAGAGGACAACGCTTCCTTCCCGGAGGGGCAGGCGCCCGCGGAAGAAGCGACGCGTTCCCCGGAGGAAGCCGCCGGGGCCCTTTGGGAAGAGGGCCGGCGGAAGGCCCTGGCCTTCAATCAGGAGGCCGTGGAGTATGACGACGAGGATCCGATCTGCCTGGACAACCTGGGCCAGACCTGGTATCGGGTGATGGAAAACCCGGCGGAGGCCAGAACCTGGTTCGAAAAGGCCCACGCCGAAAAGCCGGAGCAGATCGACACCCTGTTCTTCCTCAGCCGGTATGATCTGGAAAACGGGGATCGGGCGGCGGCCCTGAACAAGTTGGAGAAAGCCGCGGCCGGCCGGTTCTCCCCCCTGAATTATTGCACGAAGGACGGCATCGAAAAGGAAATCGCCGCCCTGAAGAAGGAGTCGTAAATGGAAGAGAAAAACATGCAGCCTCAGGAAGCCCCGGAAGCGAAGCCGCTTTCATTTGAGGACCGCTACACCATCGACCCGGCGAAAAACGCGGAGCAGCCGGCGGAAGGCGCAGAGTCGGAAGAAAAAAAGAAAAAGAAAGAGAAGGTCAAGAAGTCCTTGGGCAGGGAAATACTGGAATGGGTGGTGACCCTCCTGGTCGCCCTGGTGGCGGCGCTGCTTATCCGCTCCTTCCTCTTTGAGCCCGTCCGGGTGGACGGCGCCTCCATGAACGATACCCTGGCAAACGGGGAAATCATGTTTGTTTCCAAGCTGGACTACGCCTCCACGTGGCTGTCCTTCCCCTGGCAGAGCCAGGAGCAGCAGGAGGCCGCGCCCCGCCTGACGACCGGCTTTGGTTCCCCCTCGCAGTTCGACGTGGTCATCTGCCGCTATCCCGGCCGGGGGGACGTGAATTTCGTCAAGCGGATCATCGGCATGCCGGGGGACACGGTGAAGATCGAGGGCGGATACCTCTATGTCAACGGCGAAAAGTACGAGGAGCCCTATATCAACGACGCCTATCGGGTGAATACCGGTTCCCAGGGCGAAAGCTTTGACGAGGTGTATGTCCCGAAAAAGGGCGACCCGGTCCGGCTGGAATATATGGACGATGCCAAAACCCTGGTAGGCTTTACCGTGGGCGGACAGACCTGGATCTGGCGGGGCATTTCCTCCGACGCCGTCAGCGCCGCGGGAGACCGGCTGCGCTATACCCACGACGGGCGGCTGATGCTCAACGGCGAGGATATTTCCGGAAACAGGGAAAAGATTCTTTCCCTCATCGGAACGGATTTCCTGCTGGAAAAGGACTGCTATTTCGTCATGGGCGACCATCGGAACAACTCCAACGACAGCCGCGCCCAGGGGCCCATTACCCGGGATATGATCGTGGGCCACGTGCGGTTCATCCTCTTCCCCTTCAACGCCTGGCGAGGGATTCAGTAAACAACGGAATTGCATACAAAAGGAGCCTCCTCCGAAAACGGAAGAGGCCCCTTTTTTGATGGGATTTATCCGATGTGATCCTTGCCGCCCATGTACATCCGAAGGACCTGGGGAATCGCGACGGTGCCGTCGGCCCGGAGGTTGTTCTCCAGGAAGGCGATCAGCATCCGGGGCGGAGCCACGCAGGTGTTGTTCAGGGTGTGGGCGAAATACTTCCGCCCGTCCGCGCCCTTGACGCGGATCTGCAGCCGCCGGGCCTGGGCGTCGCCCAGGTTCGAGCAGGAGCCGACCTCGAAGTATTTCTTCTGGCGGGGGCTCCAGGCCTCCACGTCCAGGCTCTTGACCTTCAGATCCGCCAGATCGCCGGAGCAGCATTCGAGGGTCCGCACCGGGATATCCAGCGTCCGGAAGAAATCCACCGTGTTCTGCCACAGCCGGTCAAACCACATGGGGCTCTCCT
>CAMOGC010000008.1 GCA_946613955.1 uncultured Clostridia bacterium | reverse complement strand
CCCCCGGCCCACGGCTTAGAAGGCCGTTGCTCTATCCAACTGAGCTACAGGCGCAAGCCATAGGACGGCTTCTCCAAAGGGCTTTGGCGCTCGGCGGAACGTGGTACATTTCCGCTGACATTTGTGGATTATATCACCACATTCCGCATCTGTCAACATTAAATTTCAGAACCTTCTTCTTCCGCCTTCGGCAGCTCAAACCAGAAGGTGGTGCCCTCCCCGACCCGGCTGTCCACGCCGTAGGGCGCGTGATGGTTTTCCAGGATTCCTCTGCAGATGTTCAGCCCCAGGCCGCTGCCGATGACGGCCCGTTTGTGGCTCTCCCGGGTCCGGTAATACCGATCCCAGATAAAGGGAAGCTCAGAAGGATCGATGCCGCTGCCCGTATCCCGGATGCAGACGCGGACGGCGCCGTCCCGCTCCTCTTCTGTCAAAACGACGGTTTTATCCTTGCCGGTATAGGTCAGGGCGTTGCCCAGCAGGTTGTAGACCACCTGCTCGATCCGCGCGCTGTCGCCGCGAACCAGCACCGGATTCCCGGCCTCGCATCGGATCACGTATCCGTCCTTTTCCGTCATGGCGCTGACCCGGCCGCAGATGGCGCGGACCAGGCGGGTCAGGTCAAAATCGGTGATCATCATCTGCATGCTGCCCGTCCGCAGGCGGCTGAAATCCAGCACTTCGTTGACCAGGGAGGACAGCCGGTTGGTTTCGTCGATGATCACCTGCATATTCTCCGGGTTCATTTCATCCGGAATGTCCCGCATCGTTTCCGCGTATCCCTGAATCATGGTCAGCGGCGTCCGCAGGTCATGGGAAATATTGGCGATCAGCTCCCTTTGCAGGTTCTCCACCCGCTTCAGGTCGTCCGCCGCCCGGATCAGGGTATCGTTGAGCTCAGCAATTTCCCGGTATCCCCCGCTGTGGGGCGGCCGCTGATATTCCCTGTCCTTCAGATGGCGGGCCGCCTCGTTGGTCTCGATGATCGGTCGGGAAACGCTGCCGGACATAAAAAAGCCGATCGCCACGGTCGCCGCCAGGGTCGCCGCGACGATGTAAAGGAACTGCCTCCGCAGCATGGAAAGGAGGGTGCTTGTGGGGGTAATCTGCGCGTTGATCATCAGGGTCCCCCCGCGGCCGTCCGAAAAGGTCACCTTACGCACATACAGCATGCTCATTCCTGTCCGGTTCTGGGTTTCGGGGGGCTGTCCCTCAAATTCCTCCCGGTGATACCGCTCATTCCGGAAAGGGGCGACCCGCGTCATTTCGACTTTTTCGCTGCCGTCCTCCGGCGCGCTGGCGATCAGCCGCCGCAGCTCCCGGTCGGAAAGGCGATGCAGCAGGCAGAAACGGACATGGTCGATCGACAGCACTTCCTGGCCTTCATCGTCCACCATCAGCAGGCACACCTCGTTTTCCGCGCTGATCTGATCCGCCAGGGTACTCAGATCCTCGTGGTCGATATTCCGCAGGATGGTATCCGCCGCTTCCCGCACCTGCCCGGAGCGATAGTTCTGATAGAAACTGTAAAGCATCGCGATCTGGCAAACCCAGATCAGCGAAATAATAAATCCGACCAGCACCGTCAGATAGGTCAGCAGTTTCCCCCGGATCCCGATCCGCCCGGCAAGAAAGGCTTCCCGATAGGCCAGGGCGTTCCGTTTATTCCTTTTCAAAGCGATACCCCACTCCGCGCAGCGTCGTAATCCGATCGGCGCAGGGGCCCAGCTGTCTTCTCAATAGCTTGATATGGGTATCCAGCGTCCGATCGTCGCCGAAGAAATCGTATCCCCAAACATCGCTGATCAGCTTTTCCCGGGTCAGGGCAATTCCCCGGTTGCGCACCATGTAAAACAGCAGGTCATACTCCTTGGGGCTCAGCTCAAGCTCCTTTCCGTCCACCAGCACGCGCCGCGCGGTAAAGTTGACCTCCATCCGCCCCAGCCGGATCACTTCCTCTTCCCTTTCCCGGCCGCTCCCGCTGCGCTTGAGAACGGCGGAAACCCGCATCATCAGTTCCCGGGGCGAAAAAGGCTTGACCACATAGTCGTCCACGCCCAGCTCAAACCCGTGTATCCGGTCGTATTCCTCCCCCCGGGCGCTGAGCATGATGACCGGAATATTCTTTTCCTTCCGGATTTCCCGGACGGCGGAAAAGCCGTCCAGCTCCGGCATCATCACATCCATAATGATGAGATCATAATCCTTCTCCCTGCATTTTTCGACGGCCTGCATGCCGTTTTCGGCTTCTTCTGTATTATATCCCTCAAAGGCGGCGTATTTCGCGATCAGCGTCCGGATCCGCGCCTCATCGTCGACGATCAGAATGGTCATTCCCGGTCTCCCCTTTATTGTTTGCTTCCGGGGCGCTGGAAGGCCCCTGTGTTTTGATCCGTTTTTTCGTCGCCCGCATCCGGAATTCCTCTGAAAACACCATGGACGCGGCGGCGAAGCCTGCTTCCCCAGTATAAGGCAACGGAATGGGGAAAACAAGCGGTTTTTGCTCCGTCCTCCCGATATGATTGTGCTTCCAAAAGGTGAAAAATGGCTGAAGGCGGGCTGAAAAACACCGGAATAGCCCTTGCGTGGATGGTGGATTTGGTATATATTGAAGCCTGGTGTTTTTAATTGTAAGTGGAGGCGATCCTTTTTATGAACGAATATGTCTTGACCAGTTGTTCCCCGGCCGATCTGAATACGGAGCACTTTCGATCCATCCGGGTGCCGTTTGTCAGCTTTCATTATGAGCTGGGTGGAACAGCTTATCGGGACGATCTGTGGACAACCATGCAGCCCCATGAATTTTATCAGCGGATGCTGGACGGAGCCGAAGCGCGGACCAGCCAGGTGAACATGACGGAGTATATCCAGTTCTTCCGTCCCTTCCTGGAGGAGGGAAAGGATATTCTGCATCTGACCCTTTCCTCCGGCCTTTCCGGAACGGTGAACTCCGCCCGGGCCGCCGCCGAGGAGCTGAAAAAAGACTATCCCGGCCGCGAGATTCTGATCGTGGATTCGCTGGCCGCCTCCTCCGGCTTCGGCCTTCTGGTGGACAAGCTGGCCGAGCTGCGGGATCAGGGCTATTCCCTGCGGGATCTGTATCATTATGCCGAGGAGCGGAAGCTTCATCTGCACCATTGGTTCTTCTCCACGGATCTGACCTTTTATATCCGCGGCGGCCGGGTCACCAAGACCGCCGGCTTCTTCGGAAAGATGCTGAACATCTGTCCCCTGCTGAATGTGGACTACATGGGCCGGCTGATTCCCCGGGCCAAGATCCGCACGAAGAAAAAGGTGATCCGGGAAATCGTCAAACGCATGGAAGAACATGCGGAAAACGGCCCTGATTACAACGAGAAGGTGTTCATCTCCTATTCGGACTGCCTGGAGGACGCCCAGGCCGTGGCCCAGCTGGTCCGCGAGAAATTCCCGAAGATCCGGGGGGAGATTAAGCTCTTCCCGATCGGGTGTACCATCGGCGCGCATACCGGGCCCGGAACAGTGGCGCTGTTCTTCTGGGGAGACCTGCGGAACAACTGATCCCCTCCCCATCCGGTAACCTTCCGTCCCCGGGGAATCCTTCTGTTTCTCCGGAAAAAAGCTGAAAGGGGCGTTTCGGTTGAAAAAAATCGGCTGCCTGCTGCTCTGCCTCCTGCTCCTTCCGCTCTCCGTCCTCGCGGAGGGAGAGGAAGAGGATCTGGTCATTGAGGAAATCGTCGAGAATGTGGATCTGGACGCGGTTTCCTACGGCGATGTGGAATGGACCTTTCCCATTCCCCTGGAAGACATGGATCCCTCCCTCATCGTCCTGGCCAATAAGCACTATAAGCTGGACAAAAGCTATGTCCCGAAGGATCTGGTAACCGTTCCGCGGGAAAGCAAGGGCGGCATCGCCTGGGCGGTTTCCCCCAAAAACGGGCAGCAGCTCCGGAAGGTCTGCTCCGACGCGCTTTCGGCCATGAACGCGGCCATCAAGGCGGAAGGCGGATACGATACGCTGTATCTGAAAAGCGCCTACCGCTCCTGGTCGACCCAGCGAACCATGTATTATAATCGGCTGGAAAAGAACCACGGCAAAGACGACGGATGGGTCAGCCAGCCCGGCGCCAGCGACCACCAGACGGGGCTGGGATGCGATGTGGTTCCCCGGAAGTGGAAAGACAAGGCCATGAACGATAAGATGATGGCCGAGCCGGAATGCCAGTGGATGGCGGAGCACTGCCATGAGTTCGGCTTTATCATCCGGTATCCCGATGACAAAAACGATATTACCGAGATCAAAACCGAGCCCTGGCATCTGCGCTATGTGGGCATCCCCGTGGCCACCTATATCTGGGAGCGGGGCCTGTGCCTGGAGGAGTTCACCGATGAGCTCCAGGCGGCCATTCAGGATTTTCTGTCCAGGGGGGGCGATCCCGCCCTGGTGCAGGCCTATCTCCAGACCCCGACGGACGGGGAATAAGGCGCTCACGCCGGATCCTCAGCAGGAATTGCGCCGGGACCGGCGCGCAGAAAAAGCCCCCGGTGGTTTCCATACCGCCGGGGGCTTTTCTTCGATTCCTTTTCTTTGGTTTCCTGTCGGGGAAGCTCCGCTTTCGGAAGCTCTCCGCGCGTCTGTGGCCCTCCGCGCGTCTTGTGGCCCTCCGCGCGGGGCTTCGCGTTTTTTGTTACAGCACCTTGTTCAGGAAACTCCTGGTCCGCTCCTGCTGCGGGTTGCTGAAGATCTCAGCGGGAGCGCCCTCCTCCACGATGACCCCCTCGTCCAGGAACAGCACCCGGTCGCCGACTTCCCTGGCGAAGCCCATTTCGTGGGTCACGCAGACCATGGTCATGCCGCTTCGCGCCAGCTCCTTCATCACATCCAGCACCTCGCCCACCATTTCCGGATCCAGCGCGGAGGTCGGTTCGTCAAAGAGCATGACGTCCGGCTGCATGCAAAGGGCCCGCACGATGGCAATCCGCTGCTTCTGCCCGCCGGAAAGCTGGCTGGGATAAGCCTGGGCCCGGTCCGCCAGTCCCACCCGTTTCAAAAGACCCATCGCGTGCTCTTCCGCCTCTTCCCTGCTCTTCTTCAGCAGTTTCATCGGGGCGATGGTCATGTTCCGGAGCACCGTCATATGGGGAAACAGGTTAAAATGCTGGAAAACCATGCCCATCTTCTGCCGGTGCAGATTGATATTCACGGATGGATCGGTGATATCCGTCCCCTCCAGCAGAATCCGGCCGGAGGTAGGAATCTCCATCAGGTTCAGGCAGCGCAGAAAGGTGCTCTTTCCGCTGCCGGAAGGACCGATGACCACCACGACCTCGCCCCTGCGAATATCCGTTGTGATGCCCCGCAGGGCTTTCAGGTTTCCCTCCTGGAAGTCTTTTTTCAAATCCTGAACGGAAATGATAATCTCATCGTTCACTGTTCCGCAGCCTCCTTTCCAGCCGTCCCACCGCGCCGGTCAGCAGAATGGTAACCAGCAGATACAGCAGACCCGAGATGATATACGGGGTAAAGGCGGAGTATGTCCGGGAGCGGATATAGTCTCCGGCCTTGGTCAGTTCCGTCAGGGCGATATAGCTCAGGATGGAGGTTTCCTTGATCATGGCGATAAACTCATTGAGCAGCGCCGGCAAAGCGGATTTGGCCGCCTGGGGCAGAATGATGTAGAGCATGGTGCTGGGCCCGGAAAAGCCCAGGGAGCGGCCGGCCTCGGTCTGCCCGCGGTCGACGCTCATAATGCCTCCCCGGACGATTTCCGCCACGTAGGCCGCGCTGTTCAACCCGCAGGCGATGACGCCGATGATCACCTTTTCAATCCGGATGGTGCCGAAAATACCGAAATTGATGATCAGCACCTGCAGAAGCAGGGGCGTTCCCCGGATCAGATCAATATAGAATTTCGCGAAACCGCTGAGAAAATGAAGGATCGCGATACCGATCCTCTTCAGCGGATTGCCGCCCCGATATTGCAGGTTGGTCACATCCGGCAGCCGGAGCACCGCCAGAATCGTTCCCAGCAGGGTCCCCACCACAATCGCGAAGAAGCTGACCTGAAGCGTAACCCAAAGGCCGTCCAGATACAGTTTCCACCGGTCGTCCCGGATGGCGTTGATATAAATTTCCTTATAAATCGTCTGAAAGAAGTTCAGCGGGACGTTCTGGTTGACCAGCTGTTCAATCGGCGCCCACCACTGTTCAAAAATCGACATGTTTTCTGTTCTCCCCTTCCCGCCCGGCGGCGGGATGCTGCGGTTCCTTCCTGTGGGCCGCCGCTCTTCCGGATCGGCGGCGCGTTGTTCCCTTTGAACCGAAGGAAAGGCGAAGGATCTTTCCCCTCGCCTTTTCCATCGGTACCGAATGGATCGTTTCTCCCGGCTTACTCAGCCTTTGCTTCTTCCTCGCCGGAGAAATACTTGACGGCCAGTTCCTCGAAGAAGCCCTCCGATTCCAGCTCCTTCAGCGCGGCGTTAATCTTGTTCAGCAGCTCGGGATTGGATTTGTTGACCTCGATGCCGTACCAGTCGGCCTGCAGGCCCATATCCACGATCACCAGATTGTCGTCCTTCAGGGAAGCCAGAATCGCCATACCGACGGGCTTGTCGACGATGACCGCGTCAATCTTATTGCCCTGCAGATCCATGATCGCGTTCAGGAAGGTCTTGTACTGCGCGACATTGGCCTGCCCGGTAATCTCCTCGGCCTTGAAGTCGGAGGTCGTGCCCATCTGAACGCCGATCACCTTGCCCTTCAGATCGTCGGTGGTGGCGTATCCGCTGTCCTTCTTGACGACGACAATCAGGCCGGCGTTAATATATCCCTCGGAGAAATCGACGCTCAGCTTGCGCTCGTCGGTAATGCTGATGCCGGAAACGCCGATGGTGTTCGGATTGGTCACGACGGCGGAAATCACCGCGTCAAAATCCATGGCTTCGAATTCGACATCGAATCCAGCCTTCGCGGCCACGGCCTTGATCAGATCCACGTCATATCCGGCGAATTCACCGTTATCCACATACTCGAAGGGCGGATATTCCGGGTTGAACGCCACCCTGACCGTTTCTGCGGCGGCCAGTCCGGCGGTCAGCAGCATGCACAGGGCCAGAAGCATCGCGGCAAACTTTTTCATCGTTTCATCCCATCCTCTCTTTACTCTCATCCCTTTGTCGTGCGGGCATTCCCGCCCCGGGGATGAACGAAAGTATAGCATCGGGGCGGTAGACTGTCAACCCTTCTTTTGCATTTTTATGCGTAAATTCCATATATTATGCAATTATTCGGCCTCATTTTGCATAATTCAGGCGTGGGCTTTGTCCTTTTGCTGTTTCCCTTCTGTTTCTGATGCTGTCTTCGTTTTTCCGATGCCGACTTCGAATTCGCCCGAGGCCGTCTCCGATTCTTCCCGATGTCGAATGCTCCCGAGGCCGTCTCCTTTTTTTCCGATGCATTTTCGACTTTTTCGTTGCATCCGTCTCCGGGTTGTGATATGGTACGGAAGCTGCATTCCCGAAAAAGCTCGGGGAAACGCGCCGCTCTTCAATGTCCCGGTGCGGAACGCTTTCGGTCCGCCCGGAGCGCGCGCGGCCCTGATCTGAAGGGGGCAGAACAAGCAGGGAGGAATGACCTGATGAACAAAAAAGAAACCGTTAACGAAACTCCCATGGGCCGGGGCGGTGCCGCCGGCGTGATCTGGGCCCGCCCGGCGGTGGTTTTCCTGACCGCCCTGTTCTGCTGCGTGCTCTGGGGCAGCGCTTCTCCGGCGATCAAAATCGCCTATGATCTTTTTCATATTCCCCCGGAGGATACGGCGTCCCGGATCATGCTGGCGGGCGCCCGCTTCGTGCTGGCCGGCATCATGACGATCCTGTTCGGTTCCCTGCTGTCCCGCCGTTTTCTCTTCCCGAAAAAGGAATCCTGGGGAAATGTCTGCGTCCTGGCCCTGGTGCAGACTGTCGGCCAGTATTATTTCTTCTTCATGGCCCTGGCCAATATTTCCGGCGTCCGTGGATCGATCATCAACGCCTCCGGCAATTTCCTCGCCATCCTGTTCGCCGTCTATCTTTTCCGCTTTGAAAAGATGACCCTGCGGAAGCTGGTGGGCTGTGTTGTCGGCTTTATTGGCATTCTCCTCATTATGGGCGGCCCGGCCGCTCTCCTCTCCGGCGGAGCCATGACCCTGGCCGGGGAAGGCGCAATGCTGGCGGCGGATGTCTTCTACGCGCTCTCCGGCTGCCTGATCAAGATCTTCTCCAAAAAAGAAAACCCCGTCACGCTCAGCGGCTACCAGTTCGCCCTGGGCGGCGCCGCGCTTTTTGTGATCGGGATGCTGATGGGCGGCCGGCTGCGTTTTGAAACGCCCGCCTGCTGGCTGAATCTCCTCTATCTTGGTTTCATCAGCGCCGGAGCCTATACGCTCTGGGGCGTGCTGCTGAAGTATAATCCGGTCAGCCGCGTCTCCATTCTCGGCTTTATGAATCCGGTCATGGGCGTCCTGCTTTCCGCAATTTTCCTGGGCGAGGGTCGGGAGGCTTTCTCCCTTACGGGGCTCATCGCCCTGCTCCTCGTCAGCGCCGGCATCATCATCGTCAATTTCTCGCGAGGTCGGGCCAAAGCCCCCGCCGCAAAATAAGCCCGGATGACATTGTGTCCTCCCCCGAATAAACCCAGAATAAGCCCCAAAGCTCCTTTTCAGGGGCTTTTTCTGATGATTTCATCGCATGAAAAAAGCCCTGAACCCGCCGGGATTCAAGGCTCGTGCGGATGGCGGGACTCGAACCCGCACGCCTGTGAAAGCAGGGGATTTTAAGTCCCCGGTGTCTGCCGTTCCACCACATCCGCGTGGAAGGAAGTATACCATTCCCGCTCCTTTCGGTCAAGTGCCGAAGCGATGCCGCTCACGTCAAATGCCGAATCCATGCTGCTCACTCCAAAGGCCGAACCGGTGCCGCTCACGACAAACGGCTCCTTTTTTTCGGAAAGGCTTCCTTCGGCGCCTTATGTACCCAGGGGCTTCGCCTTGGGGATGCCCGCCCGCCGGGGATAGAGGGACGGGGTTTTCCGGATTTTATCCACGGGCAGGATCCGATGATCCCAATCCCGGCCGAGAATCGGACAGGAAACCGCTTCCCCGACCCGGCCTCCCAGCAGAAAAGCGGCCTTCCGCCCGTTCTCCATTTCCTCCGCAAGCGCCGGCCCCTTCCAGCAAAGGATTCTCCCCCCAACGCGGACAAAGGGCATCAGGTATTCGCAAAGCACGTTCAGCGGCGCCAGCGCCCGGGCCGCGGCCGCGTCGAAGCCCTCCCGCAGGGCCGGATTCCTGGCGCCGTCTTCCGCCCGGGCGTGAATCGTTTCCGCGTTTTCTGTGCCCGTATTCTGGATGACCGTCTCCAGAAAATCCAGCCGCTTCCGCTGGGCGTCCAGGAGCGTTACCCGGGTCTTCGGCATCGCCATCGCCAGCACCAGCCCCGGAAAGCCCGCCCCGGTGCCCACGTCAATCAGGGTCCGGGTCCCGGCCAGCAGATCGGTTTTCAATACCGTCAGGCTGTCCAGAAAATGGCGTTCCAGCCACTCCTCCGGCGTCGCTTCCGCCGTCAGATCCATTTTTTGATTCCATTCGGCCAGCAGCGCCAGGTAGGTTTCCATCTTCTCCGGCAATTCCGGAGAAAAGGGAATGCCGTTTTCTTCCATCCGCTGCGCGATTTCTTCCCTTGTCATGCCTTTTCTCCTGTTTGAATGAAGCGGTCCGCCCATCGCCCGTCCCCTATACGCCCAGCCCGAGATATTTCTGCAGCCAGTATTTGACCCAGGCCAGCGCTTCCCGTCCATGGTTTTTCAGCCAGTATTCCGGCTTGCAGGGCGACCCCAGCCCCACGGCGTCAAAACCCAGATCCCCGGCCAGCGCCATCGCCCGGGGCACATGATAATCGCTCGATACGATCAGCACCTTCCGGATCTCCGGCCGATCCGCCAGCAGCTTTTTCGCGTTAACCAGATTCTGCCGCGTGTTGGCGGAATCCGGATCCATCAGAATCCGGTTCTCCGGAACGCCCTTTTCCATCAGGTAGGCCTTCATGTATTCCGCTTCGGGCCCGGGCTCGTCCGCTCCCTGCGCTCCGCAGACCACCACCGGCACGTTGCGCGTCCGCCAGGCCTCGGCCGCCTTATCCAGCCGCCAGGCGAGCTGGACGCTGGGGGTGCCGTCCGGCCGAACCTGGGCCCCCAGGACGATGATCGCGTCATACGCCGTATCCGTTGGCACTTCGGCGCTCACTCCCTTCTCCCGGATCAGCACGTAGCCCATCAGCCCCAGCAGGCAAAGAATGCCGGCGCACAGCAGGCTCATCAGCGCCCTGAAGGGCCTGAATCCCTTCCTCTTCCGTCTCCCGCTCATGCCTTTCTTCCCCTCGCTCCGAACTCCAGATCCCCGTGCTGCGCCATGCTGTAGGTACGGACCCCAGCGACAATGATGTGATCCAGTACCAGGATGCCCACGCCGTTGAGCATCCGCTGCAGCTGGAGGGTGGAAGTCAGATCCTCCGTGGAGGGGGCGCATGTTCCCCCGGGATGATTATGGCAGAAAAAGACGCTGTGGGCGTTGTAATTCAGCGCCGTTTCCATCACCAGCCGGGGATAGGCGGATACCTCGCTCAGACTGCCCTCGGAAATCACCCGGCATCCGATGACCCGGCACCGGGCGTCCACGCAGATCACCATGAACTGTTCGACTCTTCTTCCGCTCAGGTGGGCTTTGCAGAAATTCTCCAGCTCCCGCCGGTTGGCGATCTGATCCGGATCCTTCATCGCGCATCGATACCAGACCCGCGTCAGGGGGACCACCATGGTCATCAGCGTCGCCTGGTTTTCCGTCATGCCCTCCACCTTCATCAGCTGCTCCGGCCGGGCTTCCAGAACGCCCCGCAGGCCGCCGAAGGAATCCAGCAGCTTATGCGCCAGAGGGTTCATGTCCTTATAAGGGGCCGCGTACATCAGCAGCAGCTCCAGCACCTCGTGATCCGCGAAGCTGTCAAAGCCCCCCTCCCGGCGGAATCTTTCCCGCATGCGCTGCCGGTGTCCCTTATGAACGGAGGCGGAAGAATTTTCCGTCCCTGGTTCGAGCATCCGGGTCCCGGTTTCCTCCGCTTCTCCCCCGGCGGCCGGATGCTCCTTTTGCTCAGCCTTTTTCCGGGGCTTTTCCGCCCTGGCGGGATCCATGTACCAGAGTTCACCGTCCGGGGTCTCAAAGGGCACTTTTTTCTTCGACATGGCGACCTTTCCTTTCTGCCTCTCCCGCGGGGATCCGCGGCCCGCCTCCCGCTTATTCCGAATAATATTTCCAGATGTCCAGGCACATTTGCCGGTATTCCGGCGAAAGGGGAAGAAACGCCTGGACATAAACCCTCCGGATCTGTTCCCGGCTCAGGCGCATCGGATGGTTTTCCAGCCGTTCGGGGTTGACGGAATCCGTCAGCCGGTCCAGCACCGCCGCCTCCGGCATGGCGGGCACCGGCATCTCCAGATCCGCCATCACGCCCCGCAGCAGCCTCGATCCCATGGCGGGATCACCCAGCCGCATGGCCCCGGCCAGTTCCGCCATCGTTTCCTCCTCGTCCTTCTCTTCCAGCATCATGTCCCACAGAATCGGCAGGGTCATCATGCAGGCATGGCCATGCGCCGGGCCGAGCAGCTTGGTAATCTGATAGCTCATGGCGTGGGCCGCGGTGGTCCGGGTAACGGAAATGGCCCGGCCGCTCTGATAGCTGGCCTCCAGCATCTCCTGGGCCGCGTGGGGTTCTCCGGCGAGATAGGGCTTCAGATTGTCCAGAACCCCCCGGATAGCCAGGTAGGCATTCACGCGGCTGTCCTCCGTCGCCCGCCTGGCCCACCAGCTTTCGATGCCCTGGGCCAGGGCGTCCATGGCGCAGGATTTCCGATGATACTCCGGCAGGGTTTCCAGCAGCCGCCCGTCCAGCACGCATCCTTCCGGCGTCAGCATTTCATGGCTCAGGCTGATCTTTCTCCCCTCCACGTACAGGACGCCGGTGGGCGTGGTTTCGGCGCCGCTGCCCGCCGTGGCGGGAAGGGCGATGTGGGGCAGGGGGCGTTTTTCCTTCAGGCGGCTGTCTTTGACATCCTCCGGGCTGTCCGCGTTCAGGAAGGCCTTGATCGCCTTGGCCGTATCCATGGCGGATCCGCCGCCGATGGAAATCAGGCTGTCGCAGCCCCTTTCCTCCAGCATCCGGACCCCCGCCTCCGCGTCCGACAGATCCGGGTTGGGATGATATCCCGTAAAGGCCGGGGCTTCCCGCAGAGGATCCATTCTCCGCAGGCGGGGAATCAGCTTTTCCGATCCCACGATCAAGGGCGCCTTCATTCCAAGCTTTTCCATCATTTCCGGCAGGCGGTTCAGGCTGTCCAGCCCCCGGATCACCTTCTGTATCATACGCTTTTTCTCCATGATCTCCTGTCCGGCGGTTCCCGCCGCGGCGATGACGCCCTTTCTTCGGCGTCACCATCGTCAGCGTGCGAAGCAGCACCGGAACCCTTTCCCCGGCAGCCGCTGATTCGTTTCCTTTTTCGTGTTTCTTCCTATTTTCCTACGCAGAACCGGGAAAAAACCGCGTCCAGCAGCTTTTCATCCGCCCGGTCGCCCGTGATTTCCCCCAGAGCTTCCTGCGCCGCCTGCAAATCCGTGGCCGCCAGATCCGGCGGCAATGTCCTCGCCGTTTCCAGCGCCGACCGCAGATATCCGATCGCCCGGGACAGGGCGTCCATCTGGCGGGGACTGGTCATGACCATCCGGTCCGACAGGGCGGTCAGGGACCGCAGATAATCCCGGACCGGGCCCAGGCTTTCCGGATGCGTCGCGGAACAGGTCAGAACCGTGTGTTTCGTTTCCGGCAGTCTCAGCTTTTCCGGCAAATCGCTTTTGTTTACCAGGATCGCGGCGCTTTCCGGCAGGCTTTCCATCATTTCCCGCTCCTCCGCCGTCAGGGTTTCGGAGGCGTCCAGCACCAGCAGCACCGCGTCCGCCTCGGCCATGGCCTTCCGGCTTCGGGCGACCCCCAGCTGCTCGACCGGGTCCCCGGTTTCCCGCACGCCGGCGGTGTCCGTCAGGATCACCCGCACCCCGTCCAGGGTCATTTCGCCGCTCACCAGATCCCGGGTGGTTCCGGGGATGGCGGTCACGATGGCCTTTTCCTCCCCGAGAAGGGCGTTGAGCAGGCTGCTTTTCCCAACGTTGGGCCTCCCCGCCAGCGCGACCCGCAGCCCGTCCCGGATCAGCCGGGAGCTCCGCTCCTGGATCGCGCTTTCCAGGGTTTCAATCAGCTTTTCCAGCCGGGGAATCATCTCCGCCGCGCCTTCCTCCTCGGAGATTTCCTCCGGATAGTCCACGCAGGCCGCCAGTCCGGCCTGGAGGACATAGAGCTGATCCGCGGCCTCCCGGACAAAGGAGGTCACGCCCCCCTGCATTTCCCGGAGCGCGGCCTTCCGGGCCTGCTCCCCCCGGGCGGAAATCAGGCTCATGACCGCCTCCGCCCGGCTCAGATCGATCCGGCCGTTCAGGAAGGCTCTTCTCGTAAACTCCCCCGGCTCCGCCAGCCGCGCGCCGCGGCGCAGGCAGCTTTCCAGCGCCCGCCGGAGCAGGAAGCTGCCCCCGTGGAGCTGGATCTCCGCCACATCCTCCCGGGTATAGCTCCGGGGCCCCCGCATCAGAACGGCCATGCCCTCGTCCAGGGTTTCCTCCCCGTCCATGACGTATCCGTAGGTCATCCGATGGTCTTCCCATGCTCCGGGTTTCCCGGCGGGGCGGAACACCTCCCGCAGGATCCGCTCCGCCTCCGGACCGCTGATCCGCAGGATACCGATGCCGCCCTCGCCCGGCGGCGTGGCCTGGGCCGCGATTGTATCGTTGTTCATCTTGATTCCTTCCGGCGCTTCATCCTGGCCTTTTTCAGCCCTTACCCCATCCGGTGAAGGGCGGCCATCATCTCCCCGGGATTTTCCGCCCGGTACAGGGCCGTTCCCATCACCGCGACGCTGAGCCCCTGGCGGATCAATTCCCCCAGGTTCTCCGCGGTAATACCGCCGTCCGCCTCGATTTCGCCCCCGTATCCCGCCTGCCGCAGGGCGGCGATCTTCGGCAGCACCGCCGGGTTCAGCTTCTGTCCGCCGAAGCCGGGTTCCACCGTCATCGTCAGGATCAGATCCGCCTCCTCCAGAAAGGGCATCGCCCGTTCAACCGGGGTTCCGGGTTTCAGCGCCAGGCCGGCCTTCGCGCCGCGCTTCCGGATGCTCCGCAGCATGCCGGAAAGGTCGCCTCCGGCCTCCTGGTGAATGGTCAGCACATCCGCTCCCGCCTCCAGGAATGCGTCCAGATATTTCGCCGGCTCGTCCATCATCAGATGCACGTCCAGGGGAACATCCGTGATGGCCTTCAGCCGCCGGACCACCGCCGGGGTATAGGCCAGATTCGGCACAAAATGGGCGTCCATCACGTCCACATGAAGCCAGTCGCATCCCGCCTCCGTCATCTTTCCCGCGTCCCGCTCCAGATTCAGCGGATCCGCCGCCAGAATGCTCGGCGCTATTTTAATCATACCTTTCCCTCCAGTTCTCCCTGGTTTCCGAAAGCAGTTCCCGATACCGCCGCCATCTTTCCGGATGCACCTCTCCCCGCCGGGCGGCCTCCGCCACGGCGCATCCCGGTTCCCGGTCATGCAGGCATTCCCGGAAGCGGCATTTTCCCTCAAAGGGCAGGAATTCCGGGTAGCGTTCCTTCAGTTTTTCCGGCGCCAGGTCCCTTTCCGCCTCCAGCAGGCTGAAGCCCGCCGTGTCCATCACCTGCAGACCGTCTTTCCGGATCAGCGCCACGTGCCGGGTGGTGTTTTTCCCCCGGGCGATTTTGCGGGAGATCTCCCCGGTTTCCAGTTCAAGCCCCAGCAGGGCGTTGAGAAGCGTGCTTTTTCCCGCTCCGCTCTGCCCGGTCAGGCAGCAGAGGCTTCCCGCCATGGCCGCCTTCAGCCGCTCCAGGCCCTCTCCCTTCGCGGCGCAGACCGGAAAGACCGGTACTCCCGCCGGCGCGTACTGTCCGGCCAGCTCCGGGGCAAGCTCCTGGGAAAGATCCGTTTTGTTGACGGCCAGCATGACCTTCATTCCCTGAGCGAAAGCCCGGGCCAGCAGCTTGTCCGTCAGCAGCAGATCCGGCGCCGGCTCCGGCGCCAGAACGAGGACCAGCGTTTCCACGTTGGCCACCGGCGGCCGCAGGCATTCGGTTTTCCGGGGCAGAATCTCCTCGATCCACCCGTGTTCCTCCCCCTCTCCGGGAGAAAACAGAATCCGATCTCCGGGCAGGGGCGATATTTTTTCCCGGCGGAACTTTTTCTTGGCCCGCAGCGTGAAGGTATTCCCGTTGTCCCCGGCGACGGTGTAAAACCCGCCCACGCCCTGAAGAATCGTTCCCCGGAGAAAGCGCGTCTCCTCTGTCCTCTTTGTATCCTCCGCCATCATTCCTCCGCGCCCACTCGCTGGGTCCGAACCCCGTCCACATATACGGAGCAGATATAATTTCTCCCGTCCGGGAACTGAAGCGTGACCTTCTGCACCCGTCCCTTGTCCTTCGCGCAGACATAGGAGACGGCGTTCCATTCCATGGTGGAACCTTCCGCCTGGATCGTGACCCGGACGGTGACGTCCGTTTCCTTCTCCGGAACGGTTACCTCAATTTCCCTGCTGTTGACCTTGCTCGCGCATCGATAAACGTTGACGGCGATGGGCGACTGAAGCACGACCCGGCTGTCCGGCTCCAGGGACTGGGAGGCGATTTTGCCGTGAAGTTCCGTATCCTCCGTGTCCACAAAGCTCAGGGTTCCGTTCAGGGTCAGCTGCTTCTCCGTAACCATCCGCTCCGCTTCATCCAGCACCATGCCCCGCAGATCGGGCACCACGGCCTCCCCGCCGCAAACCGTCAGGGTCACGGCCGTGTCCTTATCGATCAGGGTTCCGGACGCAGGTTCGCAGCCGATCACGATATCGGGCGCGTATTCTCCGCTGACGGCCTTTTCCGTGGTAATGCTGGAAATCCCCATGCTTTTCAGCAGGCTGACCGCGTCTCCATAGGTGGATCCGGTCAGCGCGGGCATCTCCTGCTTTCTGGATCCGGTGGAAATCAGAAGCTGAACCGCGTCCCGCCCCTTCTGGACGGTTTCCCCCGCCTCGGGCACCTGCATCAGAATCACGCCGGCGGCGTATTCATCGCTGGAAACCTCCTTGGTCTGAATCTGCAGGCCCGCGTCTTCCATCTTTTTCCGGGCGGTGGGCAGATCGTCCCCGATCACGCTGGGAATCACCGCTGTGGTGGCGTAACGGCTGAGCAGCGTTCGGATGCCGAAAAACAGCCCCGTAACCACGGCCAGCGCCACCACCACGGAAACGGCCGCCCACAGAATCCGCAGCCGCTGATCCCTTTTGGCCATCCGGCGAAGGCGGCCGCTTTCCGTCAGTCCCCGCTCGTCGGTTACATGGGGCCGGGGCTGACGAACGACAGGGGCCGCATCGGCTCCGGGGGTCCGTTCGACCCGCCCTTCCATGGCCAGGCGAAGATCCGCCGCCATGTCCCGGGCGCTCTGATACCGCTGAGCCGGGTTTTTCTCCATGGCCCGCATGCATACCTGAACCACCGCCGGCGGCGTCTCCGGCGCCATCTGCCGGATCGGCGCCGGCTGGGCGTGAAGATGCTGCATGGCCACAGCCACGGGGTTTTCCCCATCGAAGGGCACTCGTCCCGTCAGCATTTCATACAGCACGACGCCTGTCGAATAAATGTCGCTGGCCGCGCTGGCCACCTCGCCCCGGGCCTGCTCCGGCGAAAAATAATGCACCGAACCCATGACCATGTCTCCCCGGGTCAGGGTGGAGCTGTCCGCGATGCGGGCGATGCCGAAATCGCTGACCTTGATATGCCCGTCCGCGTGGACGAGAATGTTCTGCGGCTTGATATCCCGGTGCACGATGCCGTTGCGGTGGGCGTGCTCCAGGGCGCTGAGGATCCGGATGGTAATCTGGCAGGCCAGCGGCGCGGACAGCCTTCCCCGCTCCTGGATGACCTCCTTGAGGGTTTTCCCCTGAACGTATTCCATCACCAGATACCGGTTTTCCCCGTCCATGCCAACGTCCAGGAGGTTCACGATATTGTGATGGGTCATTTTGCTGGCGGCTTCCGCCTCCCGCTGGAAGCGCCCGACAAATTCCGCGTCCTCGCTGAATTCGGGGCGCAGCACCTTGACCGCCACGTTGTGTCCCGTTCTCAGATCCACCGCCTTATAGACGATGGCCATGCCGCCCATGCCGATCTGTTCCGTCAGCCGGTAGCGGTCGGCGAGAATTTTCTCGTTCATTCCGCCGCCTCCTCTGCCCGGGCCTCCTCATCCACGGCCAGCACGAGGGAAATGTTATCCCGTCCGCCTCGGTCCAGCGCTTCCCGCACCATCTGGTCCGCAGCCTCTTCCGGATCCGCCATGGCCATCAGCTCCTGGAGGCGTTGCTTTTCGACCAGGCCGTGCAGCCCATCGGAGCACACCAGCCATCGGTCGCCGCGCTGGCGTTCAAACGCCAGCACATCCGCCTGAACGGTTTCCTCCGTGCCCACCGCCCGGGTAATATAATTGCGCATGGGATGGCAGGCCGCCTGTTCCTCCGTCAGCAGCCCCCGCCGCACCATGTCGGCCACCATGGAATGATCCCGCGTCACCTGGCGGAGCTTCCCGTCCCGGAGCAGATAGGCCCGGCTGTCCCCCACGTGACCGATCAGCATCCGATCCTCCGCCGGCCAGAGCACCGTCAGGGTGGTGCCCATGCCGCTGAGGCCTTCCTCCTCCCGGGATCGGTCCCACAGGGCCAGATTGACCTTGCGGATGGCCTCCTCCAGGTTTTTCTCCGTCGGTTTCTGCCCCCGGGTTTCCCGCAGCATGCCTTCCCGGGCCCCCGCGGAGGCTGTTTCTCCCCCGTTGTGCCCGCCCATGCCGTCGGCGATTCCGAACAGCTCTCCGCCAAGGATGACCGCGTCCTGATTGTTCTTCCGGACCAGGCCCACATCCGTCCTGCTGGTCACCTTCAGGCGGCGGGACGGCTGCTCCGTCTCCCGGGGGGATTCCTTTTCCGTCCCCTCCGGCTTTTTTTCCGTCCGGGAGGTTTCCGTAAGTCCCCGCATCCGCCGGGCGGCTTTCTCAGTCAGTTTGAATTTCCGCATGGCTTTTTCTCCTCAATTGCCCGCAGGCGCCTTCGATATCATCGCCCATTTCCCGCCGGCGCGTGGCGGAAATTCGTTTCGCTTCCAGCGTATGAAGAAAGCGCTGAACCGTCTTCTCTGTAACGCCTTTCAGATCCCGCTCCGCCACGGCGTTCAGCGGGATCAGATTCACATGGCATTGCAGCCCCCGGAGCCTTTCCGCCAGCTCCTCCGCGTCCTCCGGGGAACTGTTCACTCCCTCCACCAGCGCGTACTCAAAAATGACCCGGCGCCCGGTCTTCTCCAGATAATACCGGCAGGCCTCCAGGATTTCGGCCATGGAGTAGCGGTTGGCGATGGGCATCAGCTTTTTCCGGATGGCGTCGTTGGGCGCGTGGAGGGAAACGCACAGGGTCACCGGCAGGCCCTCCTCCGCCAGCCTCCGCATCTCCGGCACCAGGCCGCAGGTCGACAGGCTGATGTTCCTGGGACTCATGCCCAGCCCCTCCTCCTCCCGCAGCAGCCGGAGAAAGCGCATGGTTTCATCATAGTTCTCCAACGGTTCGCCGCTGCCCATCAGGACGATATGGCTGACCTTCCGGGGCGTTTCCTCCCCCATGGCCGCCGGCGTATCTCCCGGCCGGAGTCCAGCCGTCGGCGTTTCCCGCAGATAGCGGTTGGCCGCCAGCACTTCCCCGAGCATCTCCCCCGCGGTCAGGTTCCGGATCCGTCCCTCCAGCGTGGACGCGCAGAAGCGGCATCCCATCCGGCAGCCCACCTGCGTCGATACGCACAGACTCCATCCGTAATGGTATTTCATCAGGACGCCCTCGACGCAGTTGCCGTCCCGCAGGCCGAACAGGAACTTCACCGTCCCGTCCAGGCTGCTGATCCGGGTGAGCTCGATCCGGACCGGCTGCGCCACCGCCTTTTCCTTCAGGCTTTCCCGCAGCGCCCCGGGCAGATTGGTCATCTCGTCAAAATCCGCCCCGCGGTGGATCCACTGGAAGATCTGTTTTCCCCGAAAGGCCGGCAGGCCTTCCTCTTTGGCCCACGCCGACATTTCCTCGGGAAACAGGCCCGCAAGTTCCGTCATTCCGTCATTTCCTTCCGCCGCATCCGGCAAATATAGAAGCCTTCCACCCCGTCCTCTTCCTCGGTCAGCTGCAGGCCAACGCCCTCATGCCGCCGGAAAGCCTCCGGAATCGTTTTCGGCAGGGATTCCGTCTCAAAGTCCGGCCTCCGCTCCAGGAAGGCCCTGATCTGGTTTTCGTTTTCGTCCCGCAGGATGGAGCAGGTGGAATAGACCAGAACGCCGCCGGGCTTCACGAAGGTGGCCGCGGTGTCCAGCAGCCGCCTTTGCGTCTCCATCAGCTCCTTCAGGCCCTCTTCCGTCACCCGCAGCTTGATATCCGGCTTGGAGGCCATGACCCCCAGCCCGCTGCAGGGCGCGTCGAGCAGCACCGCATCCATCCGGCCTTCCAGATCCTCCTTGCCCTTCGTCGCGTCCCGGACGATGGGCCGGATGTTCTCCAGCCCCAGCCGTTTCGCCTGGGCCTGGATCAGAGCCACGCGATGGGGATGAATGTCCCACGCCTGAATTCGTCCCGTGTCTCCCATGATCTCGGCCAGATAGCATGTCTTTCCGCCCGGGGCGGCGCAGCAGTCCAGCACCTGCATTCCCCTCCGGACGTCCATCGCCAGGCAGGCCATCATGCTGCTCTCGCTCTGGATGGAAAAGCGGCCGGCCAGGAAGTCCGCGTCCCGGGCCAGATCCATGGCGCCCGTAATCCGGCGGGCATCCGGCAGGGGAGAGGGGCTCCTGCCCCAGATCTTTTTTTCCAGCAGCGCGTCCATCTCCGCGTCCGTGGTTTTCAGAAGGTTCCGGCGGATGGTAACCGCCTCCTCCGTCCGAAAGGACGCCAGCCTCCCGGCCTTTTCCTCGCCCCAGTCCGCCCGCAGGCGCCGGCCGAGCCATTCGGGAACGCTGTGGCGGACGGCAAAGGCTTTGTCGGGCTCCGTTTCGGGATCCGGCAGGGTCAGCTCTTCCTTCTTCCGGACCAGACTGCGCAAAATGCCGTTGCACACGCCCTTGAGCCCCTCCATGCCCAGCTCCACGCAAAGCTGAACGCAGGTATTGGTGGCCGCGCTTTCGGGAATCCGATCCTCCAGCAGAATCTGGCAGGCGCCCAGCCGCAGGATGTTCTTCAGCTTGATATCCGTATCCTCCCTGGCCATGACCTGGCTGAGCATATGATCCAGCCAGATCAGCCGGTCCAGGGTATCGTAAACCAGCCGGGAAACCAGCCGCCGGTCCGCCCCGCTCATGCCGCTTCCGGTCAGCGCGCGATCCAGACTCAGGGAAGCGTAGGCGCCTTCCTCCGTTACTTCCCGCAGCACCTTCAGCGCCGCCCGCCGGGCCGCCAGGCCCTCCATCTCCGGCGCTTTCTTTGGCGCTGGCCGGCCGAAGGGGCCTTTCCGCCCCGGAACGCCCGGTCTTCCGCCCTCATGCCGCCCTGGTCCGAAGGGTTTCCGCTCCCCGACAGGCTTTCCGCCTTCCGCCGCCGGCCGGCCGAAGGGCTTCCTTTCCCCCGCGGGCCTTCCGCCAACGCTTTTGCGCTGTCCAAAGGGTTTTCCAGACCGGCCCGGAGCCGTTCTCCCCTTCTTCGGGGCATTCAGGGGCCGCTTTTCCTTG
>CAMOGC010000007.1 GCA_946613955.1 uncultured Clostridia bacterium | reverse complement strand
GCTATGTCGGCGCTGACGCCCGTCAGAGCGGCACCTTCCAGGGCGAGATGGTCGCCGAGCTGGAGAACCACGGCGACATCAACGGCGACGGCAAGATCTCCTACATCATGATCGAAGGCGACCCCGAGAACATCGACGCCCAGTATCGGACCCAGTTCTCCATCAAGGCGCTGACGGACAAGGGCTACGAAGTTGAATGCCTGGACGACCAGGTCGGCAACTGGGATCAGACCAAGGGCCAGGAGCTGTGCGCCAACGCGCTGACCAAGTACGGCGACAAGATTGAGGTCGTGTTCTGCAACAACGACGCCATGGCGCTGGGCGCGGCGACCGCCATCACCACCGCCGACCGGAAGGTGGGCACCGACATCTACCTGCTGGGCGTCGACGCGCTGGAAGAAGCGGTCGAGCTGGTCAAGAGCGGCGAGATGACCGGTACCGTGCTGAACGACCACATCGGCCAGTCCCACAAGGCGGTTGACGTGGCTGTGATGCTGCTCAACGGCGAAAAGATCGACAACTACTACTGGGTTGACTACGTCAAGGTCAACAAGGCCTATGTGGATGCCCAGTAAGCAAGATCCGCTGAGAAGGTAAATCCTTCAGGAGGCGGGTGGGCCCCTTCCGGCCCACCCGCCATTTCCTGTAAAGGCGTTTTTCCGCCGGACGCTTCCGTTTCCCGCAGGCGTCCGGCGGAAGAGCACCGGGACGGTGCAAGAAAGGAGAGCAAGCCTGTATGTCCGAATACGTACTGGAAATGACAGACGTATGCAAGTCCTTCCCGGGCGTCAAGGCGCTGGACCACGTCCAGCTGAAGCTGCGTCCCGGCAAGGTTCACGCGCTGATGGGCGAGAACGGCGCCGGCAAGTCGACCCTGATGAAATGCATGTTCGGGATCTATAAGATGGACGAGGGGCAGATCCGCATCGACGGGCAGCCGGTCACTATCTCGGACCCGATGGATGCCCTGAAAAAGGGCATCGCGATGGTGCATCAGGAGCTGCAGCCCATTCCCGCCCGGACGGTCGGGGAAAACATTTTCCTGGGCCGCTATCCCATGAAGAAGGTGCTGGGCTTTATCCCGATCATCGACCACAAGAAGATGTACGAGGATACGGCGGCGCTGCTGAAAAAGGTCCGGATGCATTTCGACCCGAAGCAGAAGGTCGGCGAGCTGAGCGTCTCCCAGATGCAGAGCGTTGAGATCGCCAAGGCCGTTTCCGCCAACTGCCGGGTGCTGATTCTCGACGAGCCCACCTCCTCCCTGACGGCCAACGAGGTGGAGGCCCTGTTCCGGATCATCGCCGATCTGAAGGCGGAGAACGTGGCCATCGTCTATATTTCCCACAAGATGGACGAGATCCTCCGCATCGGCGACGACGTGACCATCATGCGGGACGGCCAGTATATCGGCACCTGGCCGGCCAGCGAGATGACCACCGAAAGCATCATTACCAAGATGGTCGGCCGGGAGCTGACCAACCTTTATCCCCCCCGGAACAACCAGCCCGGGGACGTGGTGTTCGAGGTTCGGAATTTTACCTCCATCAATCCGCGCTCCTTCCGGAACGTGAACTTTACCCTGCGCAGGGGCGAGATTCTCGGGGTGGGCGGCCTGGTGGGCGCCCAGCGGACGGAGCTGATGGAGGGCATCTTCGGCATCCGCTCCCATACGAGCGGGCAGATCTTCTACAACGGGAAGGAGCTGCACATTACCCGCCCGAAGGACGCCATCGACCAGGGCATCGCCATGCTGACGGAGGACCGGCGCGGCAGCGGCATCATGGGCGTGCTGAGCGTGGCGGACAATATTTCCATCTCCTCTCTGAGCCAGTACCTGGATTACGGCATCGCCATCAACGGGAAAAAGGTGGAAAAGCTGGTTCAGGACAACGTGAAGAAGATGAACATTAAAACGCCTTCTTCAAAGACACAGATTCAGTCTCTGTCCGGCGGCAACCAGCAGAAGGTGCTGGTGGGGCGCTGGCTGGCCAACAACCCGGACGTGCTGATCCTCGACGAGCCGACCCGCGGCATCGACGTGGGCGCCAAGTACGAGATATACTGCATCATCGAGGAGCTGGCCCGGGAAGGAAAGAGCATCATCATGATCAGCTCGGAAATGGGCGAGCTGATCGGCATGAGCGACCGGATCATGGTCATGTGCGACGGAAGAGTGACAGGCTTTATCGACGGGCCGGACGCGACCCAGGAAAACATCATGGCCCTGGCGACTCAGTTCGAATCATAATAGGGGGATGAAAGCATGAACAAATCGATTCAAAGTCAAAGCCAGAAGCCGGGCTTCGGCGCCAAATTCCTGGCCCTGGTCAAGGGCAATCCCATTGTCATTCTGCTGCTGATCGCGTCGGTGGTCGTGGGATTTCTGAAGGACAATTTCGTCTCCTGGTCGAACCTGACGAACCTGATGAGCAATACCGCCGTCCGGTTCCTGATCGCCCTGGGCGTTTCGGGATGCCTGATTACCAAGGGCACCGACCTTTCCGCCGGCCGCCAGGTGGGCTTCGCGGCGGTGGTGGCCGGCATCCTGTGCCAGCGCGGGGACTATAACGGCCGGATGTGGAAATGGGCGCCGGAGATGAACATCTGGCTGGTGCTGCTGATCGTACTTTGCCTTGGGCTGATCTGGGGCCTGATCAACGGCCTGATCGTGACCCGGCTGCATGTGCCGCCCTTTATCGCGACCCTGGGCACGCAGACTATCATTTACGGCATCTCCCTGGTGATCTCGGACGCGCAGCCCATCGGCGGCTTCCAGAAGATCTATACCACCCTGATCAACGGGCGCATCGGCGACACGAAGGGGTTCCATCTGCCGTATCTGCTGTTCGTGGCGGCGGTGTTCGGGCTGCTGTTCTGGTTCATCTATAACAAGACCAGGCACGGCAAATACATGTACGCCATCGGCGGAAACGAAGTGGCGGCCGAGGTTTCCGGCGTCAACACCACCCGGACGCTGATGCGGATCTACGCCACGGCCGGCCTCATGTACGCGCTGGCGGGCTATCTGCTGGCGGCCAAATCCGGCGGCGCCTCCGCTTCCATGGGCCAGGGCTACGAGCTGGAAGCCATCGCGGGCTGCACCATCGGCGGCGTTTCCACCACCGGCGGTATCGGCACCGTGCCCGGCATCCTGGTGGGCGTGCTGGTGTTCGAGCTGCTGAAGATCATCCTGCAGTTCCTGGGCGTCAACCCCTATTACAACTACGTGGTCCAGGGCCTGGTCATCGTGCTGGCCGTCGCGCTGGATATCCGGAAGTACATCCGGAAGAAGTAAGATGGACGAGCGCGAACTGAAAAAGCGGGAAAAGGAGCTGGAAGCCCGGGAAAAAGAGCTGGACCGGCGGGAAAAACAGCTGGACGGCTTCTCCCAGGCGATTAAGGAGCGGAAGGAATCCTGGTACGACAGGCTGCCGGTTTCCGAAAAAGGGCTGACCTGGCTGATCCGGATTGTGTCCGTCCTGCTGGGCGCGGTCGTGCTTCTGATCATTCTGGAAGCCGCCGGCGTATACAAGCTGAACATTTTTCCCGGAAAATGAAACCTGGGCGCGGGGCTGCGGCTCCGCGCCTTTTCCAAAGGAAGGGGAGGCCGATGAAAAACAGAAATCCGAGCGTTCACTCAAGTCTCCTGGCGCTGGTGGGCGGATATATGCTGTATATCACCTGGCATCTGCTGCGGGAGCAGGGGGACACGGGCATGGCCCCCGGGATCAGGACGCTGTTTATGATCCTTTTTGCCGCGGCCGGGATCGGTACCCTGGTCTATGCCGGATGGATCTGGAAGAAGGACCAGGAAAAACAGAAAGAGGAACGGGAAGAAAAAGGGAAAGAAAAGTAAACACTTACATGCTGAAAGACCGGCGGAACAGGTTCAAATTCATTTCATGAGGGGGGAATTTTCTTCCTCACCCTTTACAAACTGCCCTTTTCTGTGTAAAATACGACCAAAATAAACCGGGTCAGGAGGATCCGGGAATTAAAAAAGGAGATGTCTTTATGAAGAAGCTCGTTTCCCTGTTTCTTGCCATTGCTCTCGTGCTGAGCGTATGCAGCTTCGCGGCCGCCGAAGACGCGAAGAAGATCGGTATCTCGATGCCGACCCAGTCCCTCGAGCGGTGGAACCGCGACGGTACGTATCTGAAGGAGCAGTTCGAGGCCGCCGGCTTCGAAGTCATCCTGACCTATTCCGACAACAAGAATGACCAGCAGGTGAACGACATCAGCAACATGCTGAGCCAGGGCGTGGATCTGCTGATCATCTCCGCCATCGACGGCGACGGCCTGAACACCGTCATGGACGAAGCGGCCGAAAAGGGTGTCCCGGTGCTGTCCTATGACCGGCTGATCGGCAACGACGCGGTTTCCTACTATGTTTCCTTCGATAACTACACCGTCGGCAAGCTGCAGGGCGAATTCGTCCGCGACGCGCTGGATCTGGACAACGCCGGCGACAAGGTCTTCAACATGGAGTTCACCGCGGGCGATCCGGCCGACAACAACGCGGGCTACTTCTTCAACGGCGCCTATGACGTGCTGAAGCCCTACATCGAGAAGGGCACCATCAAGGTCGTTTCCGGCCAGACCGAGTTCCAGGCTGTTTCCACCGCGCAGTGGAGCACCGATACCGCTCTGTCCCGGGCGCAGAACATCCTGGGCTCCTACTATGCCGACGGCACCAAGCTGGATGCCTGGCTGTGCTCCAACGACTCCACCGCGGCCGGCGTGGCCCAGGCCATCGAGTCTGACTACAACGGCGGCAACACCGTCATCGTGACCGGGCAGGACGGCGACATCGCCAACCTGGCCAACATCGTCGACGGCAAGCAGACCATGACCGTTTACAAGAACGTGGCCAACGAAGCGATCGTGACCCTGGCCGTGGCCAAGGCGATCCTGGGCGGCGAGTTTGACGGCGCCGAGCTGGCGAAGACCTTCGGCATCGAATGCGCCTTCGACACCACCTCCTACTTCACCTCCGAAGGCCATTTCACGCCTTCCTTCCTGCTGGTTCCCACGGTTGTGACCAAGGACAACCTGGACTACCTGGTCGGCACCGGCCTGTATGTGATGGGCGACGACGGCTATCTGAAGGCTGCCGATTAATTTCGGATCCATGCCGCGGCCCGCGGATGAAAATCTGAAACGGATGCGCTTCGTGGGCGGGGCTTCAACGCCCCGCCCATTTTTCAGTCCCGCAGAAAAAGGAGGAATCGCGCTTGGCTGACATCATTCTGGAGATGAAGGGCATCACCAAGATATTTCCTGGTGTCAAAGCGCTGGATAACGTGAACCTCGTGGTCGAACGCGGCGAGATTCACGCGCTGATCGGGGAAAACGGCGCCGGAAAGTCGACCCTGATGAACGTGCTTTCCGGCATCTATCCCTACGGAACCTATTCCGGCGAAATCTATTACAACGGCAAGCTCTGTCAGTTTAAATCCCTGAACGAATCCGAGGCGGAGAATATCGTCATCATCCATCAGGAGCTGGCGCTGATTCCGCTTCTGTCCATCGGGGAAAACATGTTTCTGGGAAACGAGTTTAAAAACAGGGCCGGCGTCATCGACTGGAACAAAACCTACGCGGAAGCGGAAAAGCATATGCGCCAGGTCGGCCTGCAGGAATCCGCCCACACGCTGATCAAGGATATCGGAACCGGCAAACAGCAGCTGGTCGAAATCGCGAAGGCCTTCTCCAAGAACGTGAAGCTGCTGATTCTCGACGAACCCACCTCCTCCCTCAACGACGAGGACGCCAGAATGCTGCTGGACCTGCTGATAGAATTCAAAAAGCAGGGTCTGACCTCCATTATTATTACTCATAAGCTGAACGAGATCATCTACTGCGCCGACAAGGCCACCATTCTTCGCGACGGTTCCACCATCGAGACCCTGGTCAAGGGCGTGGACGATTTCAGCGAGGACCGGATCATCAAGGGCATGGTCGGCCGGCCGATGGAGGATCGGTATCCCGAACGGGTGCATAACGTCCTGCCGGAGGTCGGCTTCGAGGTCAGAAACTGGACGGTGCATCATCCCCTGTATCCGGAAAAAATCGTCGACAACAACATTTCCTTCAAGGTTCACAAGGGGGAGGTCATCGGCTTTTCGGGCCTGCAGGGCGCGGGGCGGACGGAGCTGGCCATGTCCATCTTCGGGCACAGCTACGGAGCCAATATTTCCGGCCAGCTGTTCATGAACGGGAAGGAAGTTCAGTTTAAAAGCCCGGTGGACGCCATTCACGCGGGCGTCGCCTATGTGACGGAGGACCGGAAAACCAACGGCCTTCTGCTTAACGAAAGCATCCGCTTCAACACGACCCTCGGCCGGCTGGACAAGGTCTGCAACAGGGGCATCATCGACCAGGAAAAGGAGAAGGAAGCGGCGGAGCGGATGCGGCGCGAGATGGGCACCAAAACCCCCTCCGTGGAGCAGAAGGTGGGCAACCTTTCCGGCGGAAACCAGCAGAAGGCGCTGCTGGGCAAATGGATGTTTACGGAGCCGGAGGTGCTGATTCTCGACGAACCCACCCGCGGCATCGACGTCGGCGCGAAATATGACATCTACTGCCTGATCAACCAGATGGTGGAGGATGGAAAATCCGTCATCATGATTTCCTCCGAAATGCCGGAGCTGCTGGGCATGTGCGACCGGATTTACGTCATGAACGAGGGCAATCTGCTGGCGGAGCTGAACGCCGCGGAAGCGACGCAGGAATCCATCATGGGCTACATCCTCCGGGACGGCAGATAACCCGGGGATCAGATACAGAAAGAAAAAGGAGAGATGCCATCATGGCAGCCACAGAGAAAACAATCACTTCATCGAAGGCTCCCGGCAAGTCCAAGCTGACCGGCTTCCTGACCAAGAACACGATGACCATCGCGCTGGTGGCGGTCTTTATCCTGTTTTATTTCCTGACAAACGGGCGCCTGCTCTACGCGCAGAACATGTCCAACCTGATGCTCCAGAACGGCTATGTGCTGGTGCTGGCCTGCGGCATGCTGCTGTGCATCCTGACGGGCGGCAACATCGACCTTTCCGTCGGCTCGGTCATCTGCATGACGGGCGGCATGGCGGCGGTGCTGATCAACAACATGGGCTGGAATCCCTACCTGACCATCCTGCTGTGCCTGCTGGCCGGCCTGGCGGTCGGACTGTGGCAGGGATACTGGATCGGCTATGTCCGGATTCCTCCCTTTATTACCACCCTGGCGGGCATGTTTATCTTCCGGGGTGTGGGCCGGCTGATTCTCGACAGCAAAACCGTGCCGATCAAGGAAGCCGCCTTTACGGATCTGTTTACCTCCTATATCAACATTCCGGGTCTGGATCTGGTTTCCACCAAACAGAACCCGGTGGAAAACCCCCATATCTGGAGCCCGCTGGTCATCGGCGTGATCGTGGTCTGCCTGATCGTTTTCAGCACGGTTCGCTCCCGGCTGAACCGGAAAAAGAACGGATACACCCAGAAGAGCGCCCTGGCGGATTACGGCCGGGTGGCGGTGATCAGCGCGCTGGTCATGTACTACTGCTACCTGCTGACCCAGTATAAGGGCATCTCGGTCATGCTGGTCTGGGTGGTGGCGATCTGCCTGATCTATTACTTCATTACCTCCAAGACCGCCTTCGGCCGCTACTTCTACGCCGTGGGCGGCAACGAGAAGGCGACCCGCCTCAGCGGCATCAACACCAACAAGGTCTATTTCCTGGCCTACGCCAACATGGGCCTGCTGGCGGGCCTGTGCGGCCTGCTGTGCCTCGCCCGGGTCGGTTCCGTTTCCGGCCAGACCGGCACCTCCTTTGAAATGGACGCCATCGCCTCCTGCTTCATCGGCGGCGCTTCCGCCTACGGCGGCAGCGGAACCGTGGGCGGCGTGGTCATCGGCGCGCTGCTGCTGGGCGTTTTGAACATGGGCATGTCCATCATGGGCATTACCGACTCCTGGCAGTATGTGGTCAAGGGCAGCGTGCTGCTGGTCGCCGTCATCTTCGACGTGGTTTCCAGCCGGAAAACCAGCAAATAACGGAAAAGACTGCCGCCGGAAGGAAACGACCGGGTCCATTCCGGGGGAAGACTTCAGGGAAACCGAAAAAAACATCGAAAGGCGCGGGGCTGCGGCTCCGCGCTATTTCCGTCCTTGACGGGCGGGGGGAAATGGGATAAAATCAGGACAAAAGAAACGGGCGAGGGGATGCCGGACGGAAAGGCGGGAAAGCTCATGACGCTGACGCAGGAATGGAAGATGGCGCTGATGGAATACGGCGAAAAGGTGCGGGATCTGGAAAAGAACCGGCGCTTTTTCGACGGCGTGCTGGGCTTCGGAAAGCATCCCTCCGACGACCCCTGCCACGAGGCCCTCGACCGGAAGGCCGAGTCCCTGGCCGCCCGCGCGGGGGAGGGCGCGGATCCGGAGGACCGGGAAAACCTGATCCGGGCCGTGCTGGCCGCCGCGGCGGAATATGAGGGGCCGGAATACGCCCGGCTGATGCTCTGCGCCGCGCAGCGGCATCTGGAGCCGCTGATCCCGCGGATGGATCCGGCGGCCCGGGCGGAGGCGGCCCGGTGGTATGAGAAAACGTATCCCCGGCGCGGGCGCATGCCGGTTCAGGAAGCGCTCCTGAAAAAAATGAAGAAATAATTTGCCTTTTTCGCAGACCTGTTGTATACTTGTTTGAGTCTAGTTGAATGCTTACCCGGGAGGGACGATCATGAAACGTGGAATGGACAGAAGACACGCGGTGCTTGCGTGTGTTTCGATGCTCCTTCTTTTGATCATGGCCTCCCTCTGCCTGGCCGACGTGATGATGCCGGAAACCGGAAAGAAAACCAAGAAAAACGGGGATATGACCATCGATTATTCCCACATTGATCAGGGCTACGTCATGATCAAAAGCAAAAAAGGAAATAAAAAGCTGAAGGTCCGGATCAAAAAGGGAGATACCACGCTGAACTACGATCTGAACAACAGCGGCGAATACGAGGTTTTCCCCCTCCAGCTGGGCAGCGGAAAATACTCCTTCAGCCTCTATAAAAACGTGAGCGGGAAAAAGTATTCCGAGGAAGGGAAGATCTCGCTGGACGCGAAGCTTGTGGACGAAAACCAGTGCTTCCTCTATCCCAACCAATACGTCAATTATACCGCCGCCACCGCCGCGGTCGTCGAGGCCGGCAAGATCTGCGACGGCATGACCGACCATAAACAGATTTTCGACACCGTTTCCCAATATATGACCAGCCATTTTACCTACGACTACATCAAGTCCGTCAGCGTCAAGAGCGGGCAGCTGCCCGAGATTGACGACGCGTGGAAAAAGCACATGGGCATCTGCCAGGATCTGAGCGCCATCATGGTGGCCATGCTGCGGAGCCAGGGCGTTCCCGCGAGACTGATGATCGGGACTGTGGGCGCCAGTACGTACCACGCATGGGTAACGGCGGTGATCAACGGGGACGATGTTTTTTTTGACCCGACGGCCGCGCTGAACGCGATCAACAAAAACGATTCCTATACCATCGAGCGGTTTTACTGATTCAGGGTCAGGAATCCTGGGATGAAGCAGATACAGGGGGGACTGGACCGATGAGCAAAGAGAAGGAGAACAAGGGCGCGATCCTGAATTCCGAGGAGCTGAGCGTATTCTGCGATCAGATCGCTCTCATGCTGGAATCCGGGATGACGCTGCGGGACGGCATCGACATGCTGGCGGAGGACGAGGAGAAGCAGGGCGCCAAATCCCGTCCCTATTCCCGGATGCGGGAAACCATCGAGGAAACCGGTTCCCTCTATATTGCCCTGAAGGAGCAGGAACAGGACTGGCCCCATTACATGGTCGAGATGGTGGGCATCGGCGAGGAGACCGGCCGGCTGGAAGAAATCATGCGGAACCTTTCCGCCTATTACCGGCGGGAGGGGCGGATCAAGTCCGCCGCCTCCAGCGCGGTGACCTATCCGCTGGTGCTGGGCGTGATGATGGTGGTCATCATCGCGGTGCTGCTGTGGCGGGTCATGCCGGTTTTCCGGCGGGTGCTGGGCTCCCTGGGCGTCAACCCTGACGGCGCCTCCGTGCGGCTGATGAACATCGGCGCCATCGCCGGATGGGTCGTGCTGATCCTGATCGCGCTGCTGCTGGTGGCCGTGATCGTGGTGGTGATCCTGATGCGGACGAAGCACCGGGACAAGGTCATGGAGTTCCTGCGGAAAATCCTCCCCCCGGTACAGCGGATCAGCCACAAGCTGAGCTCCTCCCGGATCGCGGGCATGCTTGGCATGATGCTCTCCGGCGGTTTCCCGATCGAGAACGCGCTGGATATGGCCATCAACGCGCTGGATGATCCCGTTTCCATCGAAAAGGTGAAACAGATTCAGAATAAGATGGCCGAGGGCGAGCCCTTTGCCGACGCCATCGCCTCCAGCGGCCTGTTCACGGATTTCTACAACCGGATTCTGAAGATCGGCGCCGCCAGCGGCAACGAGCCCCAGGTGCTGACCAAGATTGCCGAGGTCTATGAGGAGCAGGTGGAGGACGACCTGTCCAGGCTGATCTCCCTGATCGAGCCCGTGCTGGTGGCGCTTCTGAGCATCGTGATCGGCGCGATTCTGCTGAGCATGATGATGCCGATGGCCAGCGTGATGAGCAGCCTGTAATATCCGGAAAAGGATCAAAAGGAAAGGAGCGGTCAAATGAGCTTTACAAAAAAGGATATCGCCGCGGGCGCCGCATTTGTCGCTCTGATCATTGCCTTCGTTTTGCTGATCAATTCCCTGACGGCTACCTCCGGGGATCATGAAGCCCAGCTGGTTCACGACGCGGTTAAAAACGCGGCGCTGACCTGCTACGCCGTGGAGGGCTCCTATCCCGAAAACCTGGATTACCTGCGGGAACATTACAAGCTGGCATACAATACCGATCGGTTCATCGTCGACTATGACGCCTTCGCGTCCAACCTGATGCCGACGATTACCGTTCGGGAAAGGGGGGTGAAGGATCTTTGAGCGAAGCAAAGAAACGGCGGGCCCCCCATCCGCAGATCCAGAACGTGTTCGTGTTCCTGCTGCTGGCCGTTTTCGCCATGTCCGCCATTTTCCTGACGGCGCTGGGCGCCCAGATCTATCGCGGCATCGTCGACACCTCCACCCGGAACAACAACGAGCGGATCGTGACCGCCATTATTCGCGGCGCGGCCCAGGGGGAGGACGCGGGCATCGCCTCGATCAAGATGGAAGGCGGCGTCCCGGTGCTGACCTTTACCAACGACTATGACGGGGATATCTATCTCCGGCGGCTGTACTGCTTCGACGGCTTCCTGCGGGAAAGCTTTACCTCCGCCGAGCGGGAGTTCGAGCTGGACATGGGCGATTCGATCTGTCCGGTGGACGCTTTTGAACCGGAAATCAACGGCAATCTGCTGACGGCGAAGGTCGTTATCCCCCAGGTCGGGGAGCGGACGGTCAGCGTATGGCTGACGGCGGGAGGTGCTGCGCAATGAGAAGGCACAGCAGCGCCAATGTTCTGCTGCTCGAATTGTTGATCGTGATCTTTTTCTTCATGCTCTGCTTTTCCACAATCGTGGAAACCTTCGGCCTGGCCAAGCAGAAGAGCAATCACGCCCTGGCGGTGAACCAGGTTATGATGGAAGCGGAAAACCTGGCCGCGCGCTTTTACGCCTCCGGGGATCCGGCGGAAATGCTCGCGGAAAACGGCTTTGCCAGCGAAGAAGGCCGCTGGGTCCGGAAGGAAGAGCAATACGTGCTTTACGCCGATCTCGGCGTTCAGCATACGGAGGCGGGGCTTCTGCGCTCCGTCCTGCTGACGGCGGTTCGGGGGGAGGACACGCTTTTTGAAATGCCCCTCACCCAATACGTTCCCGGGGAGGTGAGCCCGTGAACAGAAGAAAGATCGCCGCGGGTCCGGGCGCCTCGTCGCTGATCCTGATTGCGGTCGTGCTGGCGCTGAGCGTGCTGACGGTGCTGACGATGATTTCCGCCCGGAATGACGATTCGCTCAGCAGCCGAAGCATGGAAACCCGGTATCAGGTATACGGGATGTTCAACCGGGGGGAGAAGCAGGTCGCCGCGCTGGACTCGGCGCTGCTTCAGTGCCTGAAGGAGCATCCGGAGGAAGAGGACTTCTTTGGCTCGCTGGAGGAATACCTGCCCGAGGGCATGACCCTGGATGAGCATACGGTTTCCTGGCGCGAGACGGAGGGAGACCGGTCCCTGGAGTGCGCCGTGGAGGTGTTCGCCCCCGGCGGGGAAAAGCGGTTCGCGTGGAGGGAGCATCGGCTGACCTCCGGCGCGGCCTGGGAAGAAGACGAGTGGGGGGATGATTGGGATTGAAAACCCTGGACGAGCTGCTTCGCGACGCGATGCAGGTAGGCGGATCTGATATATTCATCATTCCCTTTTCCCCGGTAGAGGTCAAATCCAACGGGCAGATGGTGCCCATTTCCGATGATAAGGTTCGTCCCGCGGAGATCGGCGTGCTGATCGACCGGGCGTACGAGCTGGCCGGGCGGAACAAGCGCAACCTCGACCTGGACGGCGACGACGATTTTTCCTTCGCCATCCGGGATCTGAGCCGCTTCCGCTGCAACATCTACCGCCAGAGAGGCACGCTGGCGGCGGTCTTCCGGGTCGTGGCCTTCGGGCTGCCGGATCCCAGGGAACGGCACATTCCGGATCTGGTCATGAAGCTGGCGGATCTGCGCAGCGGCATGGTGCTGGTCACCGGCCCCGCCGGCAGCGGCAAGAGCACGACCCTGGCCTGTATTCTCGACCGGATCAACAGCACGCGCAGCGGGCATATCATTACCATCGAGGATCCCATCGAGTACCTTCATTCCCACAAGAAATGCCTGGTCAGCCAGCGGGAAGTCCCCGAGGACGCCAGCACCTTTGCCCGGGCGGTCCGGGCGGCCCTGCGCGAGGCGCCGGACGTGATCATGCTCGGTGAGATGCGCGATATCGAAACCATCTCCACCGCCATTACCGCCGCGGAAACGGGCCATCTGCTCTTTTCCACCCTGCATACCCTGGGGGCGGCGAAAACGATCGACCGCGTCATCGATGCCTTCGCCGCCGAGCAGCAGAACCAGATCCGGACGCAGCTGAGCATGGTGCTGCGGGCGGTGGTCAGCCAGCGCCTGATTGTGACCACCGAGGGCAAGCTGCATCCCGTGTTCGAGGTCATGACGGTCAATCCCGCCATCCAGAACCTGATCCGCGAGGGCAAGACGCATCAGATCGACAACGTCATTACCGGCTCCGGCGCCGACATGCTGTCCATGGACAGCGAGCTGGCGAAGCTGGCCCGGGACAATCTTATTCCCAAGGAAATGGCCAGGGCCTACGCCCTGCACCCGGAAACCATGGAACGGCAGATGCGCTTCGGCGCCATGCGGTAAAATACAACCCCGCGATTGCCGCCTGCATGGAAAGCATATTTCACCGCATCCCCTTTTTCGAGGAAGGATCGATCATTTTTCGGCGGGCGCCCCTGGCGGGCTTCCGGCGGAAGTCCCGATTTCCGGCGAAAAAGGGGATGACGCATGTCAAAACACAAATAGGAGGCAAATGGATGCAGTACGGGTATTTTGACGAGGAACGCCGGGAATATGTGATTACCAACCCGGACACGCCGGCCCCCTGGGCCAATTATCTGGGCTCCCCGGAATACGGGGCCATCATTACCGTAAACGCAGGCGGATACAGCTTTGTCCGCAGCGGCGCGGCCGGGCGGATTCTGCGCTATACGTTCAACCAGTTCGACGAGCCGGGCCGCTACCTTTACCTTCGCGACGAGGAGAGCGGGGACTTTTGGTCCGCCAGCTGGAAGCCGGTCAAAAAGCCCCTGGGCGAGTACAGGACGGAATGCCGCCACGGGACCAGCTATACCGAGTTTATCAGCGAATACGCCGGCATCCGCAGCCGCGCGCTGTATTATGTCCCCCTGGGCGCCACACACGAGGTCTGGAGTCTGGAGATCGAAAACCTCTCCGGGCGGCCGCGGCGGCTCAGCGTCTTTGCCTACGCGGAGTTTACCACCGAGGGACTGTATACCCAGGACCTGGTCAATATGCAGTATACCCAGTTCATTACCCGGACGGAATTCATGGGCGATTTCATCCTTGAGCATATCAACGAATACTGCGACCGGGGCCCGCAGGCCGGAAGAAACCGGGAGCGTTTTCTGGGCGCCGCCGGGGCGGAGGTTTTTTCCTATACCGGGCGGAGGGAACAGTTCCTCGGCCGGAACCGCTTCGACGCGCCGAAGGCGGTGGTCGAGGGAAAGTGCGACGACAGCCTGAACTATAACGGCAATCCCTGCGGCGCGCTGCAGCTGCGTCTGTCCCTTTCCGCGGGGGAGAAGAAGCAGGCCGCGTTCCTCCTGGGCGAAAAGAACGCCGAGGACGCCCGGGCGATTCTGGACCGCTACCGGGATACGGCGGGGACGATCGCCCGGGAAAAGGCGGAGCTGATTGCCTACTGGCACGGCGAGCTGGAGAATCTGAAGGTGCGGACCCCGGACGAGCGCTTTAACACCATGGTCAACACCTGGAACGCCTTCCAGTGCTTCATTACCTTCGTATGGAGCCGGGCGGCCAGCCTGGTTTACTGCGGGGAGCGGAACGGATACGGATACCGGGACACCGTCCAGGACATCCAGGGCATCATCCATCTGGATCCGGAGCTGGCCCGGAAGCAGCTGACCTTCATGCTCAGCGCCCAGGTGCATCACGGGGCGGGTCTGCCCCTGGTCAAATACACCCATACCCCGGGAAAGGAGGACACCCCGGAGCAGGAGAGCTACGTCAAGGCGACGGGGCATCCGCACTACCGGGCGGACGACGCCCTGTGGCTCTTCCCGACGGTTTACAAATACATCGCCGAAACCGGCAACCTGGCCTATCTCGACGAGGAAATTCCCTTTGCCGACCGGGACTCCGGGACGGTTCGGGAGCATCTGAAGCGGGCCATCGATTTCAGCATGCATCATCTGGGTACCCACGGCATGCCCGCCGGGCTCCACGCGGACTGGAACGACTGCCTGCGGCTGGGAGCGACGGGGGAGAGCACCTTTGTGGCCTTCCAGCTGTATTACGCGCTGAACATCATGCAGGATTTCTGCCGGGAGGAGCCGGAATACGTCGCGTGGCTGCGGGAAGAGGCGGAAAAGCTGCTGAAGATCATCAACGACACCTGCTTTGAGGAAGACCGGTTCATCCGCGGATATACCGAGGCCGGCCAGATCATCGGCAGCAAGCGCGACCGGGAGGCCGCCATGTGGCTGAACCCCCAGAGCTGGGCGGTCATCTCCGGCGGGGCCACCCGGGAGCAGGCGGAGACCATCATGGAAACCGCCCACGAAAAGCTGAACACCCCCTACGGGCTGGAAATCATGTCCCCGGCCTACCGGTATGAGGCCTTCGACGGGGCGGCGATGATTCTCTTCAACCCCGGAACGAAGGAAAACGGCGGCATTTTCTGCCAGATTCAGGGATGGGCGATCCTGGCGGAGGCCCTGCTGGGCCACGGCAACCGCGCCTTCGAGTATTTCGCGGAGAGCTGCCCGGCCTCCTTTAACGACGACGCCGACCGGCGCGTCATCGAGCCCTATGTCCACGGCCAGTTCATCGAGGGGCACGACAGCCCCTTCGCCGGCCGCTCCCATGTGCACTGGCTGACGGGCACCGCCAGCACCGTGATGGTCGGATGCGTCGAAGGCATTCTGGGGCTGCGGCCCACGCCGGAGGGCATCGCGGTGCTCCCGGCCATCCCGGAAACCTGGGACGGACTGACCATGGAGAAGCGGTTCCGGGGACGGATTCTTCGGATCACCGTCGACAACCGGGAACACCGGCAGGGAAATCCGAGGCGCTATGTGCTCAACGGCGTGGAACGCCCGGTAGGGGTGATTCCCGAGGCGGAGCTGGCGGCGGAAAACGATCTGACCGTTGTGATGTAAGCAGAACCGACATCTTTTTGACGCCCGCCGGGGACTTCCTCCGGCGGGCCTTTTATCGGGAGGAAAGCATGGAAAAAATCGCCGAAATCCGCAATGACTATACCTCCAAATTCGGGGTGCCCCGCCAGAGCGGCCTGGTGGAAGAAGTCATTTCCACCATTGTCTTCGAGCCTGCCTACCGATCGGAGGAGGCGCTGCGGGGCATCGAGGGCTTCAGCCACCTGTGGCTGATCTGGGGGTTCCACCGGGCGGAGCGGGAAGGCTGGCGCCCCACGGTGCGCCCTCCAAGGCTGGGGGGCAATACCCGAATCGGCGTTTTCGCCACCCGCTCGCCTTACCGACCCAACGGGCTGGGGCTCAGCTGCGTCCGGCTGACCGGGGTGGAACGGGAGGCGGGAAGGGGCACGGTGCTGAAGGTGGCGGGGGCGGATCTGATGAACGGAACCCCGATCTATGACATCAAGCCCTATCTGCCGGAGAGCGACTGCCGCCCGGAGGCGACGGCGGGCTTTGCCGGGGAAAGGGAGAAGCGGAGGGTTTCGGTGGACATCCCGAAGGAGGCGGCGGACAGGCTCGGAGCGGAGAAGGCGGCGGCGCTGGCGCGGGTGCTGGCCGAGGATCCACGGCCCGCCTATCAGGAGGATCCGGAGCGGGAATACGCCTTTGAATTCGCCGGGCGGCGGATCCGCTTCCGGGTGCGGGACGGGGTGCTGCGGGTCACCGGCGTGGAATGAGGCGGATTGTATTTTGACTGTATTTCGCTTGCCAAATGGGTGAAAATCAGGCATACTGATCGAGCGGTTCAAAAAGAACCCAGCGGGACAAAATTGTCCCGGAAAGAGCAAAGGAGGCAACTGCATCATGGATCGAGTCTATAACTTTTCTCCCGGACCTTCCCAGCTGGCGCTCCCCGTGCTTGAGAAGGCGCAGAAGGAACTGCTGGTTTACGGCGATACAGGCATGTCCGTGATGGAAATGAGCCATCGCAGCAAGATGTATACCGATATTTATGACCGGGCGGTGGCCGATCTTCGGGATCTGATGGCCATTCCGGAGAATTATGAGGTCATTTTCCTCCAGGGCGGCGCGACCCAGCAGTTCTCCGCGATTCCGCTGAACCTGATGGTCAACGGAAAGGCGGATTACATCGATTCCGGCAACTTCGCCCATCTGGCGGCGGAGGAGGGCAAGCGCTACGGCCAGGTCAACGTGGCCGCCAGCAGCCGCGAGGACAACTACACCTATGTGCCGGACGTAAAGAAGCTCTCGCTGACCGAGGGCGCCGACTACCTGCACATCACCCAGAACAACACGATTTACGGAACCCGCTATACGGAGCTGCCCGAAAGCCCGGCGCCTCTGGTCTGCGACGCCAGCAGCATGATCCTGTCCGAGAAGATGGACGTGAGCCGCTACGGCGTCATCTACGCCGGCGCCCAGAAGAACATCGGCCCCAGCGGCCTGTGCGTGATGATCATCCGGAAGGATCTGCTGGGGAAGGCGATGCCCATCTGCCCCAAGCTCCTGAACTGGACGGTGGAGGTCGAAAAGGCCAGCATGTACAACACGCCCAACACCTGGGGCATCTACGTGGCGGGGCTGACCTTCCAGTGGCTCAAGGAACAGGGCGGCGTCGAGGCGCTCGAAAAGATTAACATCGAAAAGGCCGCGCTGCTCTATGACTTCCTGGACAACAGCAAGCTCTTCAAGGCTACGGCCCGGAAGGAATACCGGAGCCGCATGAACGTGACCTTCGTGACCGGCGACGCCGAGAAGGACGCGGCCTTTGTCAAGGCGGCGGCGGCGGAGGGCCTGGTGAACCTCAAGGGACACCGGACCGTCGGCGGCATGCGGGCCAGCATCTATAACGCCATGCCCAGGGAAGGCGTGGTCCGGCTGGTGGAATTTATGAAGAAATTTGAGGCGCAGAACGCCTGAGGAGAGTAGGCATGTATAAGATTCAGACGCTGAACGCGATTTCGGACGTGATTCATACGCAGCTGAGCGCGGATATGTATACCGTGAGCAAGGAAGAGCCGGTGCCGGACGCGATTCTGGTCCGCTCCGCGTCCATGCTGGAAAACACCTTCAATCCCGAGCTGAAGGCCATCGGCCGGGCCGGCGCGGGGGTCAACAACATTCCCATCGACCGCTGCTCGAAGGCGGGCATCGTGGTCTTCAACACCCCGGGGGCTAACGCCAACGCGGTGGCGGAGCTGGTGATCGCGGGGCTCCTGATGAGCGGCCGCAACATCGCCGGCGGCATCGACTGGGCCCGGAGCCTGAAGGGGCAGGGGGCCGAGGTGGGCAAGCTGGTGGAGAAGGGCAAGAGCCAGTTTGTGGGCCCCGAAATGCGGGGGAAGACCCTGGGGGTCATCGGCCTGGGCGCGATCGGCGCCATCGTGGCCAACGCCGCCAGCCGGGGCCTGGGGATGAACGTGGTCGGCTACGACCCCTTCATTTCCGTGGAAAGCGCCTGGAGCCTGAGCACCTCCATTCATCGGGCCGCCTCGACCGAGGATGTCCTGGCCCAGGCGGATTATGTGACCTTCCATATTCCGCTCAACGACAAAACAAGGGGCACGATTAACGCCGAAATGATCGCCAAGATGAAGGACGGGGCGGGGATCCTGAACTTCAGCCGGGGCGAGCTGGCGGATACCCAAGCCGTCAAGGAGGCGCTGGCGAGCGGCAAGCTCCGCAGCTACGTGACCGATTTCCCCAGCGACGACCTGCTCTGCGAGGACAAGGTCGTCTGCATTCCCCATCTGGGCGCCAGCACCCCCGAGAGCGAGGAGAACTGCGCGCGGATGGCGGCCATGGAAATCCGGGACTATCTCGAATACGGCAGCATTCACAACAGCGTGAACTTCCCGGAGCTTCCTTTGGGAGCCCCCGAGGGGGTCCGGGTGCTGGTGCTGCATGAGAACATTCCCAACATGATTACCACCATAACCTCCGCCGCGGCCCAGGAAGGTCTGAACATCGAGAACATGATCAACCACAGCAAAAAGGACATGGCGGTCACGGTCATGGAGCTGAAGGAGCTGCCCTCCCAGGAAGCGCTGAACTATCTGGGCCAGCTGCCGGGGATTATCCGGGTCCGGACGTTTGTCAACAATTAACGGGGACGAAAAAGGGGACCGCGCGCCGCGGACCCCTTTTTTTCCCGGGAAAGTGCGCCTCCCTGCCGGAACGTGGAAGGAGGCGCTTTTTTTCGTGAAGTTTTTCCTGCTTCTCCGGCCGCTTCGCTTCGGACGAAAGGCGCCAAAGACCGCCCGGTTCAGGGCGGAGCGAAGGCTCAGTCCGCGGAGAGGCCTTTGCTGACGATTTCCGCCAGCCAGTTCCGGCCGTCGGTTACCAGATGAATACAGCCCTGGGCCGTATAGGCGACGGGCACCTTGTGGTAGGAGAGAAAGCGGTTGCCCGGCTTGGCGGTGGCGATATTGGCGGCGTTGGTCACGATGACCAGCCCGGGATCGACGGCGCGGAAGAATTCCTCGATCATGCCTTCCTTCCCGTGATGAGGATAGCGGAGAATGTCGGCCTTCAGGGGCGCGGGCCCCAGCACCTCGTACATCTGCCTCTCGCCCCGCAGCTCGATATCCGCCATGAAGAGGATGCTGCAGTCGCCATAGGACACCATGAACTGGGCGCTGCGGTTGTTCATGTCCTCCTCGTCCAGGGGTTTCTGCCAGCAGAGGAAGGAGACCCCGCCGTCGCCCATCAGCAGCAGATCCTCGTCCTGAAAGGAGGAGACCAGGATCCCCCTTTCCCGGCAGTAGGCGATGACCTTTTGCATCCGGGCGTTTGCGTCCGGGGGAAAACAGACGCAGAGCTCGCGTACGGGGGCGGCCTCGTTGACCGCGTAAAACCCGTCGAGATGATCGTGATGGGGATGGGTGTTGATGACCCGGTCGATTCCGGGGGGATTCAGGGCCTTCAGCAGGGGAACCACTTCCGTGGGGGCGAATTCGTCCCCGCAGTCCAGCATCCACCACCGGCCCTGATACCGGAAGACGGCCGCGTCCATATTCTGGATGACGGGGAACCAGATGTCCAGCAGCTCCGCGCCTGCGGGGAAGGCGAAATCCGGGCAGGCGGAGGGATCCGCGATCCGGTTGATGATCTTCGGCGGGGCGCTCTGCTCCTCGAGGGCGGCCCACCAGGCGGAGCGAATCACCCCGAAGAGGCGGAGGAGGTTCTCCGGCCCCTCCGCGGAGCAGGGAAGGGAAACCGACAGGGATATGCAGAGGATCAGGAGCCAGAGTACGGTTTTTCTTTTCATTTTACTTATCTTTTCTTCCATAATCAGTATGATGAACGCGCGGGGGCTTCGGGCGCTCAGGCCATCCGCGGGCCGGCACGGAGAGCCCGTTTTCGCAAAATCCAGACCGGAGGGGAGCGCCTTTTCGCCCGCCCTGGGGAAAATTTTCCCGCGGAGCCGGAAAAGCATTGACAACCCTGTTTCCCAGTGATAAAATTTATGATTGCATCAGTATCGTTTGGGTGCTGTGCAGGATTTTTGCGCTTTGCTATTCTACACAGGTTGCGCGAAAAAAGCAAGGGGCAAATCCTTCGGCTCCCGTGACTGGTCGGACTGAATAAGGGGTGAATGCTTTCATGGTACATGAGGTCCAAATGGGGAAGCTCCGGAAGCGCATGAGTTTCTCGCGCATTGACGAGGTTCTGGAAATGCCGAACCTGATCGAGGTTCAGAAAAACTCCTATCAACGCTTTCTCGACACCGATCTCCGCGAAGTTCTGAACGACGTTTCGCCGATCACGGACTACAACGGCAATCTCGTTCTGGAGTTTGTGGACTACTCTCTGGAGGAACCGAAGAATTCCGTGGCCCGCTGCCGGGAACGGGATCTGACCTACGCGGCTCCGCTGAAGTTCTTTGTCCGCCTGAAAAACCGCGAAACCGGCGAAATCAAAGAGTCGGACGTGTTTATGGGCGACTTCCCCCTTATGACCGATACGGGAACGTTCATCATCAACGGCGCCGAGCGCGTCATCGTCAGCCAGCTGGTCCGCTCCCCGGGCGTGTATTTCGACATGACCCACGACAAGGCCGGCAAGGAGCTCTATTCCTCCCAGATCATCCCGAACCGGGGCGCCTGGCTGGAATATGAGACCGACTCCAACGACGTGCTCTGGGTCCGGATCGACCGCGCCCGGAAGCTGCCCATTACCGTGATCCTGCGGGCCCTGGGATACGGGACCGACGCGGAGATTATCGACCTGCTGGGCGACGACAACCGCCTGCAGGAGACCATCCGCAAGGGCGACAACGCCAAGTCCCGGGAAGAGGGCCTGATCGAAATCTACAAGCGCCAGAAGCCCGGCGAGCCCGCCAGCCTCGAAAGCGCGACCAATCTGTTCAATTCCCTGTTCTTCGATCCCAAGAGGTACGACCTGATGCGGGTCGGCCGCTACAAATACAACAAGAAGCTTTCCCTGGCCAACCGGATCCATAACCAGATCGCCGCCGACAACATCGTTCATCCCCAGACCGGCGAGATCCTGGTGAAAAAGGGCGAAGCCATCGATCTGAGCGTGGCCCGGGAGATTCAGAACGCCGGCGTGAACACCGTCGAGGTGGACTGCGGAGGCGAAATCCGCAAGGTCGTGGGCAACAACTTCGTCGACGCGGCCCGGTATCTGCCCTTCGATCCGAAGGAAGCGGGCATCCTGGAAATGGTCCATTTCCCGACGCTCCAGTCCATCATCGCCTCCGTCGAGCCCGACCAGCTCTTTGAGGCCGTGAAGGAAAACGTCGGCGCGCTGGTGCCCAAGCACATTATTCCCGACGATATCGTCTCCTCCGTCAGCTATATGCTCGGCCTGCCCTACGGCATCGGCACCACCGATGATATCGACCATCTGGGCAACCGCCGCCTGCGCAGCGTGGGCGAGCTGCTCCAGAACCAGATCCGCATCGGCCTGAGCCGGCTGGAGCGGGTCGTCCGGGAGCGGATGTCCATCCAGGACAGCAGCGACATCAAGCCCGGGGATCTGATCAACATCCGCCCCGTCAGCGCCGCCATCAAGGAATTCTTCGGCTCCTCCCAGCTGAGCCAGTTCA
>CAMOGC010000006.1 GCA_946613955.1 uncultured Clostridia bacterium | reverse complement strand
CCGCCGAGATCACCATCATCGGCATGGGCATGACGATGGTCATCGCCCTGGGCGGAACCGACCTTTCCGTCGGCGCCCTGGTGGCGGTGTCCGGCGCGCTGGCGCTGAAGCTGATGCGGTGGGACGTGATCCAGTATCCCACCCCCGGGGATTATTCCATTACGCCCTTTATCCTGGTGATTCTGGTTCCGCTGGCGGTCTGCCTGCTGATGGGGCTGTTTAACGGGGTGCTGGTCGGGCACCTGAAACTGCAGGCGATTATCGCGACGCTGATTCTGATGATCTCCGGGCGGGGCATCGCCCAGATCACCACCAACGGGAAACAGTTCACGACCCTGTTCTCTCCCTTCCGGTGGATCGGGCAGGGGAGCGCGCTGCTTTTGCCTACGCCGATCCTGATCACGATCGTTGTCGTGGCGGCGATGATGATCTTCGTCCGGAAAACCGCCTTCGGCACCTTCGTCGAATCTGTCGGCATCAACGCCAGCGCCTCCCGGCTCAGCGGCATCAACGCCCGGATGGTCATCATGATCGTTTTCGCCCTGACGGGGCTGCTCAGCGGCATTTCCGGGCTGATCTATTCCAGCCGGATCATGTCCAACGACTCCAACAACGCCGGGCTGAACTATGAAACCGACGCCATTCTGGCGGTCGTCATCGGCGGAACCAGCATGACCGGCGGCAAGTTCTCCATGACGGGGACCATCATCGGTTCCATCATTATCCGGACCATCGTGACCTTCGTCTACTACTTCGGCATCTCCGCGGACGCGACCATGGCTTTCAAGGCGCTGATCATCGCGGTGGTGATCGTGCTGCAGTCCGAACCCGTCCGGGTCTGGATGGGCAAGCGGGCCGAAGCCAGAGCCCTTGCGAAAGGAGGCGCGATGAAATGAGCGAAGCGACACGGAAAAGGCAGAGCCTGATCAGCCGGATGATGAACCCCAAATACGTCATGGTTTACGCGACGGTCATCATCTTCCTGATCATCTACGCCTACGGCGCCATCCGCTACGGCGCCATCGGGTTTACCACATTGCGGACCTTCGTCAACTTCTTTACGGACAACGCCTATTACGGCATCTCCGCCGTCGGTATGACGATGGTGCTGATCACCGGGGGCATCGACCTTTCCGTCGCCTCCGTCGCCTCCCTGACGGGCATGATCATCGCCTTCGGCTACGAGAAGATGGGCATTTCCCCCGCCATTACGATTCCCGTTTCCCTGCTCATGGGCGTCGCCCTGGGCGCCCTGATGGGGGCGGGCATCCACTATCTGAACGTTCCCCCCTTCATCATGACGCTGACGGGGAACTTCCTGGCCCGGGGCATCTGCAGCCTGATTTCCCGGGAATCCATCAGCATGAACCATCCCATGATCGACAGCATGGCGAAGTTCAAGATTACCCTGTATCATCTTGACAACGGGGAATGGGTGAAGATCAAACCGATTACCAACATCAACCTGACGGTGATCATCTTCCTGGTCATGATCGTGCTGGGGGTCATCGTCATGCAGCATACCCGCTTCGGCCGGAACATCTACGCCATCGGCGGAAATGAAACCAGCGCCCGGCTGATGGGTCTGCCGGTGGGGAAGACCAAGATCGCGGTTTATGCCATCAACGGCTTCTGCTCCGCGCTGGCGGGGATCGCCTATGTGCTGGTCGTCAAATCCGGATGGAATATGTCCCTGCTGGGCGGCGAACTGGAGGTCATCTCCAGCGCCGTGATCGGCGGCACGCTCCTGACCGGCGGCGTCGGCTACATGATCGGGACCATGTTCGGCGTGCTGCTGAAATCCGTTATTCCGGCCATTATCAATTTCAACGGCACGCTGTCCTCCTGGTGGGGCAAGATCGCGACGGGCGGCCTGCTGCTGCTGTTCATCGTGATCCAGCGCGAGGTGGTCAGCTACTCCGGAAGGAGAAAGACCAAGAAGGTCAAGGAATAAAATTTGAACAAACGGAAAAAGAAGTTGAACAGGAAACAGATTGAGAAAACGGTCGGAATATTGTAAGATATTGACAATCACCCCGGCGGGTAACCCCGGGAAATCATGAAAAGGAGTGACAAACCCATGAAGAGAATCCTGGCTCTGGTACTGTCCCTGTGTCTTCTGTGCGGCCTGGCCGCCGGAGCGACCGCCGACGAAAAGAAGATCAAGATCGGCGTCTCCATCTGGAGCTCCACCGATACCCTGGGCAGCGAATGCAAGCGCATGATCGACGCCGCGGCCGACGCCCTGGGGGTTGAGGTTGTGTATGTTGACCAGGCCCACATTTCCGAAAAGGTCACCGCCAGCGCGGAACAGCTGGCCATGGCGGACTGCGACGGCATCATCATCTGCAACTCCGCCTCCGCCGAAATGAGCAGCGTTATCAAGACCTGCGACGAGAACGAGGTTTATGTGGCCCAGTTCTTCCGCATCATCAACAAGGATGACAACCCGGAAGAATATGCCCAGGCCTGCGCCTCCAAGTACTATGTGGGCGCCGTGCATGAATCCGAGTTCGACAACGGCAAGGAGCTGGTCCGGATTCTGACGGAAGACAAGGGCTGCCGCAAGATCGCTCTGGAAGCCTGGGAGCCCGGCGACGCCACCTTCCTGGGCCGCTGGGAAGGCTACAAGGCCGGCCTGGAAGCCTGGAACACCGCTCATCCCGATGATCCCGCGGTCCTGCTGGAGCCCCAGTACGGCGGAACCACCACGGACACCGGCCGCGCCACCGCGGAAGCCATCATCGACGCGAATCCCGACATTGACGCTCTGATCGTTGCGGGCGGCGGCGGCGACACCCTGGTGGGCGCCCTGGCCGGCATCGAGGGCAAGGGACTGACCGGCAAGATCGCCGTCGTCTCCACCGACTTCCTGGCGGATCTGGATGCCCAGCTGGCCTCCGGCGGCATGGCTGCCGAATCCGGCGGACACTACGCCGATCCCTTCTTCGCCTTCCTGCTGGTTTACAACGCCATCAAGGGCAACTATCCGGTTTCCACCGAAGGCTTCTATGACATGACCTTCCCCTACATGTTCGTTGCTTCCTCCGAGGATTACACGGCCTACGCCCAGTATTTCACCGGCGATCAGCTGCCCTACACCGCGGACGAAATCAAGGAACTGGCCGGGCTGAGCTACGACGATCTGGCCGCCAGGTGCGCCCAGCTGTCCGTTGCGGACGTCGTTACCCGCCACGCCAAGTAATTTCTTTCCCTGTTCCTGAACAGAATGGGGCCGGCCTTTGCGGCCGGTCCCATTCTGCGATTCTGAAAAAGCTGAAAAGGACGGAGCGCCTATGAAGGAAAAGCTTGCCCGGCTGAAGACGACAAGGTATTACGGCTTCCTGCTGCTGGCCGCGATGACGGTTTTCTTCTATGCTGTGTTTAAAATTCTGACTCCGGGGAATTTCGGAAGCCCGGACAATCTGCTGAGCTATCTGCAGAGCTCCATCATCTACGCCGTAGGCGGATGCGGGCTTTATTTCATTGTCGTCATGGGGCTGTTTGATTTCGCCATCGGCGCCAACGTGGTGCTTTCCTCCATCGTGGGCGTAATCTGCTCCAAGCAGTTCGGATACGCCGGCTTTATTCTGGGAACCCTTGCCTGCGCGACGTTGATCGGAACCCTGATCGGCTTCCTTTATAATTCGCTGCAGGTTCCCTCCATGATCGTTACCGTAGGCCTGATGCTGATTTTCGAAAGCGTCGCGGTTTTCGCCGCCGGCGGCAGCAAGCAGACCCTGGATCCGGCCTACCGGTTCTTCAGCGCGCCTCCCGGAAGCCTGATTCTTGCGGCGCTGGCCTTCGCACTGATGTGGTTCATCCTGAACTATACGAAGGTCGGAACCTATTGCAACGCTATCGGCAGCAATGAGTTTACGGCCAAAAACATGGGCATCAACGTCAGGAAATATAAATGGATCGGATTCATCCTGCTGCATTTCTTTGTCGGCATCATGGCGATCCTGACGGTTTCCTACGGCACCACCATGACCGCTCTGACGGGCATGAGCACCATGAGCCGGAACTTCAAGCCCCTGATGGGAACCTTCTTCGGCGTCGCCTTCCGGAAATACGGAACGCCCATCACGGCCATCGTCGTGGGTGAGTTTATCATTTCCATCATCTTCAACGGGTTTATCGCCCTGGGCGCGCCCACCACGATCCAGAATGTGATCACCGGGGCGGCCCTGCTGATGATCGTAGCGCTGACGGCCCGGGCCTCCAAGGGCGCTGTCGTCAAGTAAGGAGGGGAGCGGAATGGAAAACAACATTTTGCTCCGGGCGGAGCATATTGACAAGCGTTTTGGCCTGACCCACGCGGTCAAGGACGTATCCCTGACGCTTGCGAGGGGTGAAATCCGGGGGCTCATCGGGGAGAACGGCTCCGGCAAGAGCACCTTTTCCCAGATGCTGTGCGGCATTTATACCATCGGCGGGGGCACCTTCAATCTGGACGGGCAGGAGCTTCATGTCCGCAACCAGGTGGAGGCTAACGACGCGGGGGTCGCCATCATCGTTCAGGAGATGGGCACCCTGTCGGGGCTGACGGTGGCGGAGAATATCTTCCTGGGCCATGAAAAGCCCTTCATGAACCACGGGATCAAGAACACCCCCGCCATGAACCGGGAAGCGCAGAAGCTGCTGGACGAATACGGCTTTGGCCGGATCAAGGCCGGCATGATGATCGACCATTACAATTTCGAAGACCGGAAGCTGGTGGAGATCGTCAAAGCCACCTATATGAAGCCGAAGATCCTGATTGTCGACGAAACCACCACCGCTTTGAGCCAGGACGGGCGGATGGAGCTGTACAAGATCATGGACAAGACCCGGGACGACGGGCGGACGGTGATCTTCATCAGCCATGACCTTCAGGAGGTGCTGGCCCATACGGATACCATCTCCATCCTTCGGGACGGGGAATACATCGACACCGTCCGGAGCAGAGATGTGACGGAGGACGATCTGAAGCGGCTGATGGTGGGCCGGGAAATCGGCACCGCCTATTACCGGACGGATTACGGGGAGCCGATTTCGGATGAGGTGGTGCTCCGGGCGGAGAAACTGACGGTTCCCGGCATGATTGAGGGCATCAGCTTCGAGCTGCACCGGGGCGAAATCCTGGGCTTCGGCGGGCTCAGCGAAAGCGGCATGCACGAGATCGGCAAGGCGGTTTTCGGCGCCAGCTGGGACCGGCAGGGAAGGGTCAGCCTGGCGGACGGGACGGAGATCAACGATATTCCCACCGCTATCAGCCATTCCATTGCCTATACCTCCAAGGACCGGGACAATGAATCCATCATCGTCAACGAAACCATCCGGAACAACATCGTTTTGCCCTCCCTTGAGGATCTGGCCCACGGAAAGCTGATCCGAAAGAAGGAGCTGGACAGCTTCGCCGACAAATTTGCAAAGCAGATGCAGATCAAGATGCAGCATACGGGGCAGTTCGTTTCCGACCTGTCCGGCGGAAACAAGCAGAAGGTGGTGCTGGCCCGGTGGATCGGCAAGGATTCCGACATCCTGGTGCTGGATTCCCCGACCCGGGGCATCGACGTGAAGGTGAAGCAGGCGATTTACGCTCTGATGCAGGAACTGAAGAAGCAGGGGCGGAGCATCATCATGATTTCCGAGGAGCTGCCCGAGCTGATGGGAATGAGCGACCGGATTCTGATCATCCGGGACGGGAAGATCAGCGGCGAATTCCTGCGCAGCCCCGATCTGGATGAGGAAACCCTCATCGCGAAAATGGTCTGAGGAGGGAAAAGCATATGGAAAAAACAGTCAAGGCGGAACGCCAGCCTTCCAAAATCCAGACCTTCCTGCGGAGCGACACCTTCCGGGGCCTGGTTCCGATTATCAGCCTGGTCCTTATGCTGTTGGTCATGAACGCGCTGACGGAGGGCCGGATGCTGACCCCCAAGAAAATCCGGCTGCTGCTGGGACAGGTTTACGCTCCCATGATCGCGGCCACCGGCGTCTTCTTTATCATGACCCTGGGCTCCATTGATTTTACGGAAGGATCCACTTTGGGCGTCTGCAGCTGCGTGATCGCGCTGATTTCCCAGATGGATTCCCCCCTGGCGGTGCCCCTTGCCATCATTACGGGCATCCTCTGCGGCGCGGCCATCGGGGCCATCAACGGCTTCTTCCACGTGAAATTCAAGCTGGCCAGCTTCATCGTTACCATCTGTACCATGTATCTGTTCCGGGGAATCTGCGCGTATCTGACGACGGAGAGCGCTATCCCCGCCAGCAAGGCCATCACCTCCTTTGACGGCATCGAATTCTTCGAAATCGGAGGCTTCTCCTTCGGGCTGAAGATGCTGATTACCCTGATTGTGCTGGCCTGCGCGTTTTTCCTGTTCCGCTTCACCCGGGTCGGGAACGATGTGAAGGCGGTGGGCTCCGGCGAAACCGCCGCCCGCTTCTCCGGGGTCCGGACCAACCGGGTCAAGTTCCTGTCCTTCGTGGCCGCGGGAGCCCTGACCGGGCTGGCCTCCTTTATCAACGTGATCAAGGTCGGCTCCATCACCGCCACCGCCGGCAACCAGCTGGAAACCCAGATCCTGATCGGTCTGGTTCTGGGCGGGCTGCCGATTACCGGCGGCGCGAAGGTTCGTTTTTCCAACATCGTCTGCGGCATGATGATGTATTTCGTGCTGGACAGCGGCCTGACCATTATGGGCTTCGACTCCACCCCCCAGCAGCTGATCAAGGGCATCGTGTTCCTGATCTTTGTCGCGCTGACGGTGGACCGGAAAGCGCTGAAGGTCATCAAATAAACCTTCGGTTTTCCTCCCCGGGAGCAATCCCGGGGCTTTTTCATGAATTCTTTCTTCAATCGCGGCAGAGGAGGGATCGCGCGTGGCTTATCATCCGCTGGAGGGGAAAAAATGGGTATCCTGCGGGGACAGCTTTACCCACGGGCCCACGCCTTCGAAAGCCTGTTTATCGAAAACTGGCTGCGGGGAATCTGAGGAAACTTGACAAAACCAAAGGGTTCTTTTAAACTGTTTTCCGTTTTCAGGCGGAAGGAGGGATGCCCGATGGCGGCGATGAACGAACAATTCGGGATCAACGTCTTTAACGATTTTGTCATGCGGGAGCGTCTGCCGAAGGAGACCTACCGGGCCCTGCACAAGACCATCGACGATGGCCGGCGCCTGGATCCCCAGGTAGCCAGCGTCGTGGCCAACGCCATGAAGGACTGGGCCCTGGAGCGGGGAGCCACCCATTATACCCACTGGTTCCAGCCCCTCAACAGCGTCACCGCGGAAAAGCATGACGCCTTCATTTCCCCGGTGCCCGGGGGAAAGGTCATCAGCGAATTCAGCGGGAAGGAGCTGGTCCGCGGCGAGGCGGACGCCAGCAGCCTGCCCAGCGGCGGCCTCCGGTCCACGTTCGAGGCCCGGGGATATACGGCCTGGGATCCGACCTCCTATGCCTTCATCAAGGATCATACGCTCTGCATTCCGACGGCCTACTGCTCCTACAGCGGGGAGGCGCTGGACAAGAAGACCCCGCTGCTGCGCTCGATGGAGGCGGTCAGCCTGCAGGCGGTCCGGATTCTGCGGCTTTTCGGCCGGATGGACGCCACGAGGGTGATCCCCATGGTGGGGCCGGAGCAGGAATATTTTCTGGTCGACAAGGAAGCCTATGACCGGCGAAGCGATCTGATTTTCGCCGGGCGGACCCTTTTCGGCTCCATGCCGCCCAAGGGGCAGGAGCTGGGGGATCATTTCTTCGGCACCATCAAGCCCCGGGTCCAGGCGTTCATGACGGAGCTGAACGAGGAATTGTGGAAGCTGGGCGTGCTGGCGAAGACGGAGCATAATGAAACCGCCCCGGCCCAGCACGAGATGGCCCCGATTTACAGCATCGCCAACGTGGCCTGCGACCATAACCAGCTGACGATGGAAATCATGAAAAAGGTGGCCGGGCGGCATGGACTGATGTGCCTGCTGAACGAGAAACCCTTTCAGGGGGTCAACGGCAGCGGGAAGCACAACAACTGGTCCCTGGCAACGAACACGGGATACAACCTGCTCGAGCCCGGGGACAGCCCCCACGAGAGCGCCCAGTTTCTGCTGTTCCTGATGAGCGTAATCAAGGCGGTGGACGAAAACCAGGATCTGCTCCGGGCTTCCGTCGCCGGCGCGGGCAACGACCACCGGCTCGGGGGATTCGAGGCGCCCCCGGCGATTATCAGCATCTTCCTGGGAGACGAGCTGACGGACATTCTGGAGGCCATCGAAAGCGGCGCTGTTTACAACGGGCGGGAAAAATCCGAGATGACCATCGGCGTCCATATGCTGCCGAAATTCCCGAAGGACACCACCGACCGGAACCGGACGTCGCCCTTCGCCTTTACCGGGAACAAGTTTGAGTTCCGCTCCGTCGGCTCCAGCGCCTCCATCGCCACGGCCAACGTGGTGCTCAACACCATCGTGGCGGAGAGCCTGCGCCAGTTCGCCGAGGAGCTGGAGGGGGCGGAAAACTTCCAGGAAACCCTTCACGACCTGATCGTCCGGACGATCCGGGAACACAGGCGGATCATCTTCAACGGCAACAACTACGCGCCGGAATGGGCGGAGGAGGCGAAACGCCGGGGCCTGCTGCGGCTGGACACGGCGGTGGACGCGCTGCCCTGCTATACGGCGGAGAAAAACATCCGCCTGTTTGAGACCCATCGGGTGCTCACGGAGAGCGAGCTGCGCTCCCGCCGGGATATCGGGCTGGACGCCTACGCCAAGATGATCAACATCGAGGCGAGAACCATGCTGATGATGGCCCGGCGCGAGATCCGCCCGGCGGTCATCCGGTATACCGGGGAGGTGGCGGAAGCCGGCGCCCGGATCCGGGAATACGACAGCCGCCTGGGCCGCGGGGCGGCGGATCATCTGCTGCGGGAGCTGTGCGAGGGATGCGACGGGCTCAGCGACAGCATCACCGCCCTGGAGGAGGCCCTGAAGGCACGGCCCGGCGGGGAAGATCCCCTGGCTTACGCCACGTATATGCGGGACACGGTGCTGCCGGCGATGGGAAGGCTTCGGAAGTATTCCGACGGGCTGGAAAAGATTACGGATAAGAAGGCATGGCCCTTCCCGACCTATGACCAGCTGCTCTTCAATGTTTAACAGATACTCGGGCAGGCGGTTTCCGGATGGAGGCCGCCTGCTTCATTTCCGCTCCTTCGCGCCTGCTTCGATGGCCCATTGGCGCGGACGGTGAAGGCGGTCATAGGGGAAAGGCGCTCTCTTGCGAACAGCGTTTATCCCGTTCCGCCCCTGTGCCCGCATTCCCCGTTTGTTAACCTTTTTTAATTTGTCTTTCCGCCGTTTTGGGTGTATGATATTTTCGCAAGGTAAAGCGCGAAATTGCCTTGACCGGAGGGAGAAAGATGTTTCAGCCGAAGATACGCAACAAGCAGACGGACAGGCTCATGAAAGCGGTACTGGCGCTGGAAACCGAGGAGGACGCCTACCGTTTTTTTGAAGACCTCTGTACCATTCCGGAGATCCGCAGCATCGCCCAGCGGCTGGAGGTGGCGTATCTTCTGCGGCACAGGGAAACATACCAGAAAATCGCCGAGGAAACCGGCGCCTCCAGCGCGACGATCTCCCGCGTGAACCGCTCCCTGAGCTACGGAGCGGACGGATACGACCGGGTTTTTGCCCGGATGGCCAAGGAAGAACAGAAAGATTGAGGAAAAGCATGGATTATTCCGGATTGAACAAGGAACAACGGATGGCGGTGGAGACCCTGGAGGGCCCGGTTCTGATTCTTGCGGGGGCGGGAAGCGGCAAAACCCGGGCCCTGACCTATCGGGTCGCCAACCTGATCGACCACGGCGTGCCCGCGGCGGCGATTCTGGCGCTGACCTTTACCAACAAGGCGGCGAAGGAGATGAAGGAAAGAATCGCGGCGCTGGTCGGGCAGGAAGCGAGCGAACAGGCCTGGATCAGCACCTTTCACTCCACCTGCGCCCGGATTCTGCGGAGGGATATTGAAAAGCTGGGGTATCAGCGCTCCTTCGTCATCTATGACGACGACGACCAGAGCTCGGTGCTGAAGGAAATTCTGAAAAAGCTGAATATCGACGACAAATACATCCCCATCCGGGAGGTCAAGGGAAAGATCAGCGACGCGAAGAACCGTCTGATGTCGCCGGACGAATGGTATGCCCAGACCCCCAGGGACCACCGGAACCAGCTGATCCACGACATCATGGGCGAATACGAGAAGCGGCTGAAGAGCCTCAACGCCCTCGATTTCGACGATCTCCTGATCCGGACGCTGGAGCTGCTGGCGGATCATCCTCCGGTTCTGGAAAGCTATCGGAACCGCTTCCGCTATGTGCTGGTGGACGAATATCAGGACACCAACAAGGCCCAGTATGAAATGGTGCGGCTTTTGACGGACCGGAGCCGGAATCTCTGCGTCGTCGGGGACGACGACCAGAGCATCTACGGATGGCGTGGAGCGGACATCCGGAACATTCTGGATTTCCAGAAGGATTATCCCGACGCGAAGGTCATCAAGCTGGAACAGAACTACCGCTCCACGGAAACCATCCTGACGGCGGCGAACCAGGTTATCGCCAACAACAGCGACCGGATGGACAAGCAGCTGTGGACCCAGATCGGCGAGGGGGAGAAGATCCGGCTTTTCGCCGCGGAGGACGAGCGGGACGAGGCGGCCTGGATTGCCGACAACATCCGGAATCTGAGCCGGGCCGGCGAAAAGATGGGGGGCATGGCGATCCTCTACCGCACCAACGCCCAAAGCCGCGTTCTTGAGGAAACGCTGATGCGCTCCGGCATTCCCTATAAGGTTTTCGGCGGGCAGAAATTCTACGACCGGAAGGAAATCAAGGATATCATCGCCTATCTCCGGATCATCGTCAACCCCACCGACGACATCAGCCTGCGGAGGATTCTGAACGTGCCCCGCCGGGCCATCGGAGACAGCACGGTTCAGGAGCTGACGGATCACGCGGCGCGAAACGGGATTCCGCTGTACAGCGCCCTGAGCGATCTGCCCCCGTCCCTGGGAAGCCGGCCCCGGAAATGCGTGACGGAATTCTTCATGATGATGACCCTGCTCAGCGCCCAGAAGGATATGATGCCTCTGGGAGAATTCGTGGACGAGCTGATCGAAAAAACCGGCCTGCGGGCCCAGTATGCCAAAGAGAATTCCGACGAGGCCCAGGCCCGGGTCGAGAATATCGACGAATTCCGCGGCGCCGTTCAGGAATTTGTCCGGATGAGCGAAAATCCGACGCTGGAAAGCTATCTGGAAAACGTGGCGCTGGTTACGGATCTGGACCGGCAGGAGGACGAACGGGGGTACGTCACGCTGATGACCCTCCATTCCGCCAAGGGGCTGGAGTTTCCGACGGTGTTCATCGCCGGGCTGGAGGAAAATATCTTTCCCAGCAGCCGAAGCCTCATGGATGAAAAGCGGCTGGAGGAGGAGAGGCGCCTGATGTACGTGGGGATTACCCGGGCCCGGAGCCGCCTGTATCTTTCCCGGGCGCGGCAGCGCTCCCTTTACAACCAGACCAGCTATAACCCCGGCAGCCGCTTCCTGACCGAAATTCCGGCCCGGCTCCTGGACGAGGTATGGCCTTCCCGCAGGGCGGAGACCTTCGGGAGGCCCGTCTCCGCCCGGGGCAGCCAGAACGCCCCCGGAGGCCTTCCGACCCGGCAGCCGCGCAGGCCGCTGCCCGTCAGCCAGATCGGCAAGCCGAACCTGACTCTGCACGGGGCCACACTCGACCGGATCCCCGGGGTGACCAAGGGCTTCGTTCCCAGCAAGGCCCGCGAGGAAACCGGCGGCGCCCTGCAGCGGCTTTTCCAGCCGGGAGAGCGGGTGCTGCACCGGAAATTCGGAGCGGGGGTCGTTCGGGAGATTACCGGCAGCGGCGCCGACGCCCGGATTTCCATCGAGTTTACGGCCTACGGCGTCAAGGAATTCGCGCTGTCCATCGCGCCGATTATCAAGCTGGAGGACTGAGAAGGACGCCATAAGTCCATGGAATGAAAGATGCCCGGGTGCGAAGGGTTCCGGTGGCGGAGGAAACGCGCAGGGCATTCCAGCATGGCGGCGGACGGGCGCAGCAGGCCGGAAAGGAGTCAATAGCTATGTTCAGAAATCTGTCCGGCTGGCTGGCCGGCCTTCAGCGGGATCCTTTGGGGACGGTCATCGAGATCGTCTTCATGATCGCCGCACTGGTGCTGAGCCTGATGCTTCACGAGATCGGGCACGGCTTCGTCGCCCTGAAATGCGGGGATCCCACGGCGAAAAGGATGGGGCGGCTGAGCCTGGATCCCCGGAGACATCTGGATCCCATCGGCACCATCTGTATGTTTTTCCTGGGGATCGGATGGGCCAGGCCCGTTCCCGTCAATCCCTGGAATCTGCGGAACCGCCGGAGGGACATGATCCTGGTCTCCTTCGCCGGCATCTTCGTAAACCTGATCCTGTTCCTGGTGACCACCTTCCTGTATGCCCTTTCCTGGCAGTGGCGGGGGCAGGTGGTGGACTATCTCCAGATGTTCCTGGTGGACATGATCTCCTTCAACATCTCTCTGGCGATCTTTAATCTGGTTCCCGTGCCGCCGCTGGACGGGTTCCGGCTGGTCAACGAGATTTTCTTCCGGGGGGAACTGAATCTCAGCCCCCAAACGATGCAGATCATCCATTTCGGCTTCCTGTTTGTATGCCTGAGCGGAATTCTGTCCACGGCCTTCAGCAGGGTCTGCAATTTCTGCCTTCAGAACGTGCTGCGGTTTTTCATGGATCTGCTTTATTAGCGGGGCGAACCGCCGCAAGGCATGACAGGAAGCGGGGCATCGGGTTCCGCTGAAAGAAAAGGGACTGAATTGATGGAAAAAACCTATCGGCTGAAGGATTTTGACGGGCCGCTGGATCTTCTGCTGACGCTGGTGCACAAGGCGAAGATCGACATCCGGGAAATCTTTGTCAGCGAGATTACGGATCAGTACCTGGAGGCGGTTCGCCAGGCGCCCGATCTGGACATGGAGGACGCCAGCGAGTTCATCGTCATGGCGGCGACCCTGATCGAGATCAAGAGCCGGGCCATGCTGCCCAGGCCGCCGGCTCCCGAGGAGGGAGAGGAGGATCCCGAGACGGAGCTGATCCGAAAGCTGGAAGAATACAAGCGATTCCGGGAAAGCGCCGAAAGCCTGCGGGGATTTGAGGAGGCGGCGAGGCATGTTTTTACCAAGCTGCCGGAGGAATATCCGCTGCCGCCCCAGGAAACGGAGCTGACGGGGCTGACGCTGGAGGGACTGCAGGAAGCTTTCCGCCGGATTCTCGCGCGGCGGCCCGAAAAGGACGAGGAACCCGGCGTCAACCATTACGCGCCCCGGGACATCCACCGGGATCAGCATACGGTTCAGGAATGCATGCTGAGCCTGATCAAAAAAATCCGGGCCAGGGGGCGGATCCGCTTCGAGGAGGCCTTTTCGGAGGCGCCCACCCGGGAAGAGGTGGTCACCTTTTTTCTGGCCGTGCTGGAGCTTTTGAAGCTGGGAAGGATGCACGCGGTTCAGACCGGGGTCTACGGCGAGATCGAGCTGATCGCCGGGAAGGCCAGGACGGAGGAGACCCCGGAGGAAAAGCCGGTCCGATGGAAGAAGGAACGGAAGCGGAAGGCGGGAAGACCCGCGGAAAAGGATTCCGGGGGCGCGGAGACCGGGGCGCTCGATGAAAAGACGGAGAGAGAGGAAGCGGGCCTTTGAACGGCGAGGAAGGAAATCTGAAGGGACGGATCGAGGCGATCCTGTTTGTGGCAGGGGACGCGGTGGACCAGAAGGAGTTGGCCCGCGCCCTGGAAACCGACGAGAAGAGCGTCCGGAAGGCCCTGGAGGAGCTGGAAAGCGAGTACGATTTCGAGCAGCGGGGATTTCTGATCAAGCGGTTCGGAAACAAAATCCAGCTGGCTACCCGGCCCCTGTACGCGGAGGACGTGGTGCGCCTGCTCCAGCCGGTTCAGAAGCAGAATCTGAGCCAGGCGGCCATGGAGACGCTGGCGGTGGTGGCTTACCGGCAGCCGGTGACCCGGGCGGAGGTCGAACAGATCCGGGGCGTCAAATGCGACTACTCCCTGCAGTCCCTGACGAACAAGGGGCTGATCCGGGAGGTGGGACGGAAGGATACCATCGGCCGGCCGATTCTTTTCGGAACGACCGACGAGTTTTTGAGCCGATTTGGGCTGGAAAGCCTCGAAGGGCTTCCTCCGCTGCCGGAGGCGGAAGAGGAGGAAGAGACGGAGCCGGCGGAGGAGCTGATCCCCTGAAGTCCATACAATGCAGACGGCGAGCCCTGCGGACAGCGAACCTGCATGGCCGCTTTTTCGCACCAGGGAATCGGAGCGCCAGGCCTGGCCGCGAGCCGGCAGCCGCTCCGGTGAAATACCATACCGAATAAAGGCAAGGGAAGGAAAACAGTGGATAATCTGAACGAGAAGATCGAAGCGATGCTGGAGAAGGTTCAGAAAGCCCCCCGGTATACCGGCGGGGAAATGAACACCCGCGTCAAGGAATGGGAATCTACGCCCCTGCACTATGCCTTCTGCTTTCCGGACACATACGAGGTGGGCATGAGCCATCTGGGGCTGAAGATTCTCTACGGGCTGATCAACAACGAGGACTGGAGCCTGTGCGAGAGGTGCTTCATGCCCTGGACCGACATGCTGGCCCTGATGCGGGAAAACCGGGTTCCCCTTTTTTCCCTGGAAAGCCGGCGACCCCTGAAGGATTTTGACGCGGTGGGGTTTACGCTGCAGTATGAGATGAGCTACACCAACATCCTGGCGATGCTGGAGCTGGGCGGGATTCCCCTGGAGGCGAAGGACCGGGGGGAAGACGATCCCATCGTCATCGCCGGCGGCCCCTGCGCTTCCAACCCCGAGCCCCTGGCGGATTTCTTTGACCTGTTCGAGATCGGCGCCGGGGAGGAGCTGACGCTGGAGGTCAACCGGGTGATTCTGGAGCGGAAGGAGAAGGGCTTTTCGCGGGAGGAATGCCTGAAGCGGCTGGCCGGTCTGGAAGGCGTCTATGTCCCCTCCCTGTACGAGGTATCCTATCATCCGGACGGAACCATCGCCAGCTTCCGGCCCAATTGCCCGGAGGCGCCGGCCGTCGTCCGGAAAAGATACGAGACCGACTTCGAACACGCCTATTTTCCGGACACCCTGCCGGTTCCCTACACGGAAGTGGTGTTCGACCGGATCATGCTTGAAATCATGCGGGGATGCACGAGGGGATGCCGGTTCTGCCAGGCGGGGATGCTGTATCGCCCGGTTCGGGAGCGAAGCCTGGAGACCCTGGTTCGCCAGGCTGAAACCCTGGTGGCCGCCACGGGCTTCGAGGAGATCTCCCTGACCAGCCTTTCCAGCGGGGACTACAGCTGCCTGCCGGAACTGATCCGGGAGCTGATGAAACGGATGAAGGACAAGCGGGTCGCCATCAGTCTGCCCAGCCTGCGGATCGACTCGGTGCTGAAAGAAAGCCTGGAGGAAACCCAGCAGGTCAAAAAAAGCAGCCTGACCTTTGCCCCGGAGGCGGGCACCCAGCGGATGCGGGACGTGATCAACAAGGGCGTCACCGAGGAGGATCTGATCGGGAAGGTCCGGGACGCCTTCCAGGGAGGATGGAACAGCGTCAAGCTGTATTTCATGGACGGGCTGCCCACGGAAACCAACGCCGATCTGGACGGCATCGCGGATCTGGCCCGGAAGGTGGTGGCGGAGTATTTCCGGGTGCCGAAAGAACAGCGGGCCCGGGGACTCCGGGTTACCGTCAGCGTCAGCGTTTTTGTGCCCAAGCCCTTTACGCCCTTCCAATGGGCCGCCCAGGACACGATTCCAGCCGTCATCGAAAAGCAGGAGTATCTCCGGAAGGCGCTGGCCATCAAGGGAGTAACCTATAACTGGCACGCGCCGCATCTGAGCTTTCTGGAGGCCTGCTTTGCCCGGGGAGACCGGCGGATGGGCCGGGTGCTGAAGCGGGCGTATGAGCGGGGCTGCGTACTGGACGGGTGGAGCGAATGCTTCCGGTTCGAGGAATGGATGAAGGCCTTCGAAGAGATCGGGCTGGATCCCGCGTTTTATGCCAACCGGGAGCGGAAGAAGGACGAGATCCTGCCATGGGACTTTCTGGACTGCGGGGTCACCAAGGCATTCCTTTGGCGGGAGAAGGAGAAGAGCGAGCGGGCCGAAGTGACCCGGGACTGCCGGAAGGGATGCAACGGATGCGGCATCCAGCGGATGAAGGGAGTGTGCGCCTATGCGGATGCTGGCCGTATTTGAGAAAAACGAACGGATCAGGCATATCGGCCATCTGGATATTCAGCGGGCGGTTCAGCGGGGGCTGCGGCGCAGCGGACTGCCGGTCGCCTACTCCCGGGGCTTCAACCCCCATATTCTGGTAACCTTTGCCTCCGCCCTGGCCACCGGCGCCTGCGGAGACCGGGAAATCATGGACGTGACCATGGCGGAGCCGGTGGGCGAGGCGGAGTTTCTCGAGCGAATGAACCGGGCCATGCCGCCCGAGATGGCGCTCAAGGAGGCCCGGGCCGTGGATGACCGGCACCCGGCGCTGATGGCCAGCCTGCAGGCGGCGGAATACGAGATTCTCATCCGGGAGCAGGAAGAGGCGGAAAAGATCATCGCGGCCATCGACCGTATGATGGCCCGGGAAACCATCCCCGCCATCCGCAAGACCAAATCCGGCATGAAGGAATGCGACATCCGTCCCCTGATTTACGGCCTGCGGGGAGAAGGACGGATCCTTTTCGCCAATCTGGCGCTGACGGAGAGCGAGGCCTGCAAGCCCCCGATGCTGATAAGCGCCCTGGCGCGGGAGGCCGGCTTTGCGGAGGATCGGGAAATCCGCGTCCTGGTGCGCCGGAAACAGCTGTACGGCAGGGGCGAGGACGGGGAGCTGAAGCCGCTGGAAAGGCTGTGAGAAGGGTATGGAGCGAACCATTTACGGCAACAGCCGGTTTGCCGCCGTGGAAGAGGACGGACGGCTGGTCGAATATATCCCGGTGGCGCCGGAGGAGGCCAGCGGACGGATTCTGCGGGGGAAGGTTCACCGGATCATGACGGGGCTGGACTGCGCCTTCGTGGACATCGGCCGGAAAAAAGACGGTTTCCTGCCCCTGCAGGAGAACAGCAAAAGCTTTCAGGGCGGCGCCGTCCGCTCCGGAGACAGCCTTCTGGTTCAGATCCGGAAGGAGGAAACCGGGGAAAAAGGAGCCTTCCTTTCCCGGGATCTGACGATTCCGGGAAGCTATATGCTGCTGATGCCCCTGAACCGGCATATCGGCGTCAGCGCCCGGATCGCCGGGGAGGAAACGCGGAAGCGCCTCCGGGAAACCGGCGCGCGTCTGGCGGAAGGGCGGTTCGGGCTGGTGATGCGGGCCGCGGCGGCGGAGGCGGAGGAGGAAACCCTGCGGGAGGAAATGGCCAGCCTTCTGGCCCAATGGGAAGCCATCGAGCGGGGGGAGCTTTCCGCCGGGACCGCGGCGGAGCGGCTGGCGGCGGAACTGAAGCGGGATTACGGCCCCCGGGGAATCGACCGGATCCGGGAAGGGGAAGACCTGCCCCCGGATCTTCGGCGGCAGCTGAAGGAAGCGGAAAACCGGACCATCCGCCTGCCTCACGGGGGGAACATTGCCATTGACCGATGCGAGGCGATGACGGTCATCGACATTAACAGCGGCGGGGATCCCGGGGACGGAAACCGGCGGGAGACGATCCTGCGGACCAACCTGGAGGCCTGCAGGGAAATCATGATTCAGACCCGGCTGCGCAACCTTTCCGGCATCCTGATTCTGGACATGATCGACATGGAGAACGGGACCGACAGGGAAAGGGTGCTGGAAGCCCTGGGCGAGGCCTTCCGGGAGGACCGGGTGAAAACCGTGATTCACGGATACACCGCCCTGGGGCTCATCGAAATGACACGAAAAAGGAGCAGAACCGCATGGCAAGAGCAGCGGCGAGAATAACGCCGGAGGAAATGGAACGGCAGGAGGAGTTTATCCGGGAAATCCGGGCGCTGCCCCAGAAGCCGGAAACCTACCATATTGTTACCTACGGATGCCAGATGAACGCCCACGACTCGGAGAAAATCGCCGGCATGCTGGAGCGGATGGACATCCGGCCGGCGCCCCGGCGGGAAGAGGCGGATTTTGTGCTGTTCAACACCTGCTGCGTCCGGGATAACGCGGAGCGGCGGGCGCTGGGCAACGTGACCTGGCTGAAGGAAGTCCGAAAGAGCCGCCCGGGGATGAGGATTGCCGTCTGCGGATGTATGATCCAGGAGCCGGGAATGGCCGAAAAGATCCTGAAGCAATACCGCTTCATCGATCTGGCCTTCGGAACGGCCAATCTGCATCGCTTTCCGGAAATGCTCTATACCACGCTGAACAGCGGGCAGAACCTGGTTCAGGTGGAACAGGAGGACGTCATCGCCGAGGGGCTTCCGGTGCGCCGGGCCCGGCGGGAGGCTGCCTATCTGACCATCATGTACGGATGCGACAATTTCTGCAGCTTCTGCATCGTGCCCTCGGTTCGGGGGCGGGAACGGAGCCGGGAGATGGCGGATATTCTCCGGGAGGCGGAAGGACTGCTGGAAAGCGGCGTAAAGGAAATCATGCTGCTGGGCCAGAATGTGAACAGCTACGGCAAAGGGCTGGCGGGGGACGTATCCTTCGCGGGGCTTCTGAAGGAACTGGACAGGATGGGGATTCCCCGAATCCGGTTTATGACCAGCCATCCCAAGGATCTGAAAGACAACCTGATCGAGACGATGGCGGGGAGCGAGCATATCCTGCCCCAGTTCCATCTGCCGGTTCAGAGCGGAAACGACCGGGTTTTGCGGACCATGAACCGGCACTATACCCGGGATCAGTATCTGGAGCGGGTGGCGAAGCTGCGGGCCGCTGTGCCGGGTATCGGACTGAGCACGGACATCATCGTTGCTTTTCCCGGAGAGACGGAAGCGGAATTTGAGGATACGATGAGCCTGGTGCGCGAAGTCGGATATGACAGCGCGTTTACCTTTATCTATTCCCCCCGGCCGGGGACCCGGGCGGCGGAAATGGACGGGAGGATTTCGCCGGAGATCGCCACGGAGCGGATTCAGAGGCTGATCGCGCTCCAGGAAGGTCTGCAGCGGGAAACCCTGAAGCGCTTCCTCGGCGCGGAGGAAGAGGTACTGGTGGAAGGGCTGAGCAGGAGAAGCGAAAGGGAAGTTTCCGGGAAAGGACGGCACGGGGTGTCCATTACCCTGCCGGGAAACGCCCAGGATATCGGCCACATTGTCCGCTGCAGGATTGGCGGGCTGAAAAACAACACCCTGACCGGGGAAAGGATCTGAGAAAAACGCATGAGTGAAGTGATGCAAAAGGCCCAGGAGCTGGCGGACGCCATCGTCCGCAGCGGGGTTTACCAGGATATGAAACGGCTCGAGAAGGAAACGGAGGAGAACCCCGAGGCGGCGGCGGCCCTGGAAACCATGATCGAAAAAAGGCGGCGGGTGGAAGAGCTGCTGACGGAGAAAGGCATGGATCCGGAGGAGCTGAAGCGGGCCAACGCGGAAATGGCGGAGGCGGAGCGGGCCATGAACCGGAACGGCAAGGTGATGGAGCTGAAGAACGCCCGGAAGGAATTCTCCGCCATGATGAACAATGTGAACCGGATACTCCGGCTGGTGATTACCGGCGAGATCAGGGAAGACGACCTGGGCTCCGGATGCGGCGGAAGCTGCGAAGGATGCAACGGGTGCGGTTAAAGAGGAAAAGAAGATGGCGTTATCCCCGATGATGCAGCAGTATATGCGCATCCATGCCCAGTATCCGGACTGCCTGCTTTTTTTCCGGCTGGGAGATTTCTACGAACTGTTTTTTGAGGACGCGAAAACAGCCTCCCGGGAGCTGGAGCTGACCCTGACGGGCAAGGAGTGCGGTCTGGAGGAGCGGGCGCCCATGTGCGGCGTGCCCTATCACGCAGTCAATACCTATGTCGAAAAGCTGATCGGAAAAGGATATAAGGTCGCGATCTGCGAGCAGATGGAGGATCCCGCCACGGCCAAGGGGCTGGTGGAGCGGGATGTGATCCGGGTCATTACCGCCGGCACGGTAACCGACCCCACGATGCTGGAGGACAAGAGCAACAACTATCTGGTCTGCGTCTGCTTCAGCGGAAAGAAGATCGGCCTGGCCTGGGCCGACGTGTCCACCGGCGAGTTTTTTGCCATGGAGCCTACGGAAACCATGCTGCGCCCGGAAATCGCCAGGCTCCGCCCCATGGAAATGCTGACCAACGATGGAGAGGCCCTGCGGGAAAAAACCGAGGCGGGGCTTCCCGCGGCTTCAGAGCAGCCCGCCGCATGGTTTCAGCCCCGGCAGGCGGAGGAGGTTTTGCAGGAACACTTCCGCCTGGCCTCGCTGACGCCCCTGGGGCTGGAGGAGCATCCGGCGGCAATCTGCGCCGCGGGGGCGCTGATGCGCTATCTGCGCGAAACCCAGAAGAACGCCCTCGAGCACATGCGCAGCCTCCGCTTTGCCGAAAACGGGCGGACGATGCTGCTGGATCCCGGCACGCGGCGCAACCTGGAGCTGACCGAAAGCCTGCGAGGCCGGGGGCGGAAGGGAACGCTGATGAGCCTGCTGGATAAAACCGCGACGGCCATGGGCGGGAGGCTGCTGAAAAGCTGGATCGAGGAGCCGCTGCTGGATATTTCGGAAATCCGCGCCCGGCATGACGCCGTTGAAGCGCTTTGCGATCAGCCGGTTCTGCGGGAAAGCCTTCGGGATGAACTGGCGGGCGTTTACGACATGGAGCGGCTGCTGAGCAAGGTGGCTTACCGGAGCATGAACGCCCGGGACTGCCTGGCCCTGGGCGCCAGCCTGAAAAAGATACCGGAGATCAAGGCGCTGCTCCGGGACGAGAAAAGCGGGGAGCTGGCGCGTATCCGGGAAGAGCTGGATCCCCTGGAAGATCTGACGGCGCTGCTGGAGCGGGCCATTCATCCGGATGCTCCCATCCAGATTACCGAAGGCGGCATCATCCGGGATGGATACAACGCGCTGCTGGATTCCTACCGGGAAGCGCAGAGCAGCGGGAAACAATGGATCCTGGACATGGAGCGGCGGGAGCGGGAGGCCACCGGTATCAAAAACCTGAGGATTCAGTACAACCGGGTTTTCGGATACTACATTGAAGTCACCAAAAGCTTTCTGCATCTGGTGCCGGATCGGTATACCCGAAAACAGACCCTGGCTGCCGCGGAACGATACATGACCCCGGAGCTCAAGGAAATCGAACAGAAGATCATCGGCGCCCAGGAGCAAAGCGTTCGGCTGGAAATGCAGCTCTTTACCGAAATCCGGGACCGCATCGGGGAGCGGATCGACGGCATTCAGCGCAACTGCGCCGCGGTGAAGCGGCTGGACGTTTATCAGAGCCTGAGCCGGACCGCCACGGAAAACCGATACGTCCGGCCGGAGATGACCGAGGACGGCACCCTGACGATCAGGGAGGGGCGGCATCCGGTGGTGGAGCGGAGCATGACCGATGGCGCCTTCGTGGCCAACGACACGATGCTGGACACGGGGGAAAACCGGATGATGATTATCACCGGGCCCAACATGGCCGGCAAGAGCACCTATATGCGCCAGGTCGCGCTGATCTGCCTGATGGCTCAGATCGGCAGTTTCGTGCCGGCGGCGGAGGCGCACCTTCCGGTATGCGACCGGATTTTTACCCGCGTGGGCGCGTCGGACGACCTGGCCAGCGGCCAGAGCACCTTCATGGTGGAGATGAGCGAGACCGCTTATATTCTCCGCAACGCCACGGCCCGGAGCCTCATTATTCTCGATGAGATCGGGCGGGGAACCAGCACCTTTGACGGGCTGGCCATCGCGTGGGCGGTGGTGGAATATATCGCGGATAAAAACAAAATCGGCGCCAAGACCCTCTTTGCCACCCATTATCACGAGCTGAGCGAGCTGGAGGGCCATCTGGAAGGCGTCAAGAACTTCTGCGTCTCGGTCCGGGAACACGGGGAGGACGTGATCTTCCTTCGGAAAATCGTCCGGGGCGGAGCGGATAAAAGCTTCGGCGTCCACGTGGCCCGGCTGGCGGGCGTGCCCCACGAGGTCATTGTGCGCGCGCACGAAATCCAGGCCCGGCTGGAGGGCAGCGATATCAATCAGAACACCATCGGCCAGAACATTCTGG
>CAMOGC010000005.1 GCA_946613955.1 uncultured Clostridia bacterium | reverse complement strand
ACCATCTGGCTGGTGTAGCTGTTCTCGTTGTCATACCAGGCCACAACCTGCACCTGATAGGTGTCCTCGTCGATCTTCTGCACCATGGTCTGGTTGGCATCGAAGAGGGAGCCGTAGGTCATGCCAATGATGTCGCTGGAGACCAGCTTCTCGGTCGTGTAGCCGAAGGACTCAGAGGACTGGGCCTTCATGGCGGCGTTCACGGAATCCTTGGTGATATCCTTGCCCTTGACGACGGCCACCAGGATCGTGGTGGAGCCGGTGGGCACCGGGACGCGCTGGGCGGAGCCGATCAGCTTGCCGTTCAGCTCGGGGATGACCAGGCCGATCGCCTTGGCGGCGCCGGTGGAGTTGGGAACGATGTTGGCGGCGCCGGCACGGGCCCGCTGCAGGTCGCCCTTCCGATGGGGGCCGTCGAGGATCATCTGGTCGCCGGTATAGGCATGAACGGTGGTCATGATACCGGAAACGATCGGATAGCGGTCATTCAGGGCCTTGGTCATGGGGGCCAGGCAGTTGGTCGTGCAGGAAGCGGCGGAGATGATGGTGTCGCTGGCCTTCAGCACGTTGTTGTTCACGTTGTAAACGATGGTGGGCAGATCGTTGCCCGCGGGAGCGGAGATAACGACCTTCTTGGCGCCGGCGTCAATGTGCGCCTGGCTCTTGGCCTTGCTGGTATAGAAGCCGGTGCACTCCAGCACCACGTCCACATCCAGTTCTTTCCAGGGCAGGTTGGCGGCCTTGGGCTCGGCGTAGATGGTGATTTCCTTGCCATCGACGGTAATGGAGCCGGGCACCTTCACGGTTTTGCCGTCTTCCTCAAAAACGGGCTCCTTGGAGGTCACAGTGTGCTTATTTTCGCCGATCACGCCGCAATAGCCCTTCTGCGCCGTGTCATACTTGAGCAGATGCGCCAGCATAGCCGGGCTGGTCAGATCGTTGATCGCGACGATTTCGTAACCGGGCGCGTTGAACATCTGACGGAAAGCCAGACGACCGATGCGGCCAAAACCATTGATTGCAACTTTCACAGCCATTGTTGAAACCCTCCTGTAAATCAATTAGTCCAGTGTCGTGCACCATCGTTTATTTTACCTTGTTTTGTCAGGTTTGACAAGGGCCTTTTTTCGGTTTGTTTTTTTTCGCGCTTGTTCAAAAAACGATTATTCATTGACGGATATGCCATCCGGTGATATTCTTACAGAAGGATTCCGCGCAGTCATAATATTCTGAGGAGGGAAAGAAAAATGGACAATATTCCGGTCATCAAACTGGGGCTGGTCGCCGTCAGCCGGGACTGTTTTCCCATCGCCCTGAGCGAAAAGCGCCGGGCCGCCCTGGCCGCCTGCTGCCAGAGCAAGGGGCTGAACTTTGTCGAGATCAAAACCACGGTTGAAAACGAAAAGGACATGCTTAAGGCTGTCGAGGAACTGAAGGCCAACGAGTGCAACGCCGCCTGCGTTTTCCTTGGCAACTTCGGGCCCGAAACACCGGAAACCCTGATCGCCAAATACTTTGACGGCCCCTGCATGTTCGTGGCGGCCGCCGAGGGCGACGGGGATCTGATCAACGGCCGCGGCGACGCCTACTGCGGCATGCTGAACTGCTCCTACAACCTGGGCATGCGCCATCTGAAGGGCTACATTCCCGAGTATCCCGTCGGCACGGCGGCGGAGCTGGCGGACAAAATCGCCGAGTTTATCCCCATCGCCCGGGTCATCGTCGGCCTGAAAAACCTGAAGATCATTTCCTTCGGCCCCCGGCCCCAGGATTTCTTCGCCTGCAACGCGCCCATCAAGGGGCTCTACGAGCTGGGCATCGAAATCGAGGAAAACTCCGAGCTGGATCTGCTGGTCAGCTATCAGGAGCATAAGGACGATCCCCGGATTCCCGCCGTCTGCGAGGACATGAAGAAGGAGATGGGCGAGGGCCGGTACTATGAGGACATGCTGGTCCGGATGGCGCAGTTCGAGCTGACGCTGCTGGACTGGGCGGAAAACCACAAGGGCGCGAAGAAATACGTGCTGTTCGCCGACAAATGCTGGCCGGCCTTCCCGTCCCAGTTCGGGTTCGAGCCCTGCTATGTGAACAGCCGTCTGGCCAGCCGGGGCATCCCGGTTTCCTGCGAGGTCGACATTTACGGCGGCCTGAGCGAATACATCGGCTCCTGCCTGACGGAGGATTCGGTGACCGTTCTGGATATCAACAATACGGTGCCCCAGTATATTTATGACGAGGACATCAAGGGCAAGTTTGATTACCAGCTGACGGATACCTTCATGGGCTTCCATTGCGGAAACACCCCCAGCTGCAAGATGTGCGGCGACCGGGCCATCAAGTATCAGCTGATCCAGCATCGGCTGCTCGAACCGGAAGGAAGCGATCCCGATTTCACCCGGGGCACCCTGGAGGGCGACATCGCCGCCAGTCCCATTACCTTCTACCGCCTGCAGTGCGACAGCGAGGGCAAGCTCCGGGCCTACATCGCCCAGGGCGAGGTGCTCCCGGTCAAGACCCGCTCCTTCGGCGGCATCGGCGTTTTCGCCATCAAGGAAATGGGCCGGTTCTATCGCCACGTGCTGATCCAGAAGCGCTATCCGCATCACGGCGCCGTCGCCTTCAGCCATTGCGCGAAGCAGCTGTTCGAGATCTTCAAGTATCTCGGCATCGAGGATATCGCCTACAATCAGCCCAAAGAACTGCCTTACCCGACCGAGAATCCCTGGGCCTGATTCCAGAAAACCTGGACGGACTGCCAAATGGCAGTCCGTTTTTTCCAAAGTTCACGGTTCATCCGCCGCGCCCGGAGACGGCTCCGTCTTTTTCTCCCGCTTTCGGGAAAGAGCCGCCCCCGTATATCTCCGGCCCATGGACTGAACCGTCATCGCAAATGGAGGATATATTACTGTGCGCAAAGCGATTCTGGTGTCCCTGGATGCTTTTTTTGACGCGGATTTCGCGTTTCTCCAGCCGGATGGAGGGCTGAAGCGGATGACGGAGGAGGGGAGCTTCTGCCGTCAGGTCAAAACGGTTTTCCCCGCCCTGACCTATCCCGCCCACGTCACTCTGATTACCGGATGCGATCCGGATACGAGCGGCGTAGGCCAGAACCAGCCCTTTCAGCCGACGACGCCGGATAAAAGCCGGGTCTGGTTCTGGGAGCGGGAACATATCCGCGTTCCGACCCTCTTCGACGCGGTTCGGAAGGAGGGAGGGAAGAGCTGCTCCATCCTTTGGCCCGTATGCTGCAAAAATCCGGCGGCCAAATGGGTTTTTCCGGAAGTGCATCCGCTTCCCGGGGATTGGCTGGCCCTCAAGACGATGCTATACGGATCCCCCCTGTTCGTTCTGGAATCGGAACTTCGTTTCGGCTCCCTCCGAAACGGCATCCAGGAGCCCGGGCTGAGCGATTACGCGACGGCCATCGCCGAAAGAAACATCCGCGTCCATCAGCCCGACTTTCTCGCCCTTCATCTGATCGATCTCGACTCCATGCGCCATCATCACGGCACCTTCAGCGAGGAGGCGAAAGCCGCCATTCGCCGGGATGAGGACCGGCTGACAAAGCTTCGCCGAGCCGTCCTGGAAACCCCCGGCATGGAGGATGCCCTGTTCATCGCCGTCAGCGATCACGGCCAGTCCGACATCAACCGGACGGTGGATCTTTCCGCCCTTCTGAAGCAAACCGGCCTGGACAAGCATTACGGCGTCCAGAGCAACGGGGAGAGCGCCTGTTTCTTTGTCCTGAAAGACGGCATCAGCCCGGATCAAGCCATGAACCTTATGTCGGAGCATCTGGAGGAGTACGGGATTCTCCGTCTGTATTCCCGGAGCGACCTGGACAGCATGCACGCGCATAAGGAACCCGCCTTTGCCTGCGAGGCGGCGGACGGCGTCGTTTTCAGCGACGGGCTGGACGAAAACAAGCGGGAAAAGGCCACCCACGGCTTCGGCCCTGGCCACAAGGCGGAAAACTGCCTCTTTGCCGTGGTCGGCAAGGGCATTCGAAAGGGCTTTGAAATGCCCTCCATGCCCATGCGGGACGTAGCGCCGACCATTGCGGGTCTCATGGGACTATCTCTGGAGAAGGCGGTGGGAAAGGATCATTCCCGGGAATTGCTTGAATCCTGACGCCGCGTTCACGCCTCTTTCTTTACTACATGCTTCTTTTATCTCCATGCGCCCCGGATTTCCGGCGGCGCTTTATTTTTGTTTTTTCATATTCAGTGGGTTCCGTCCTTGTATTCGCGTTATGCTTTTCTCTTCCTCGCTTTACATATACCCCCTTGTTTTCGGGGACGAAGACCCGGCTGGAAGGCAGGGTGAAATGCTTTCCCCCTTACACACCTCCGTTTTCCGGGACGAAGACGCGGCAGGAAAGCAGGGTGAAATTGTTCCCAGGTGGGTTTATCTTTGTTATTGTTTCTGTTTTTGACTCTTTTTGTGGAAAATTATTAAGTTTTTATGGAAAATATTTGACAAAAGTGGGTACGTATGATAAAGTACCGGCAACGTCCACCGTTTCCGCTCCGGTGGCTTTATGATAGATTTGTCATGTGTTTTCCGCGTCATTCCTTTTTCCGGGAAAAGGAATCGCGGCGCAGGCCTGATTTCTTCCGTGTTTTTCCCCTCAGGCTCTGTTCATTTCCGTCGGGCTTTCCCCTTTGACCGCCCGACCAGCGAGGTGCGCAAGATGGATCTTCTGATTACCCACTACTACCACAGCGGCTTTTCCGTCGAGATGGATGATTTGCTCTTTGTTTTCGACTACTGGCGCGGCGAGCATCATGAGCTGCAGGGCTCCGCTCAGATTCTTCCGGAAAAGCTGAAGCAGTATCGGGAAGTTTTTGTTTTTATCACCCACGAGCATATCGACCATATGGATCCCATCGTTTTCACGTGGAAGGACGCAGCGCGGGTCAGCTACATCGTTTCGTCCGATATGCCCGTCGGAACCCGGGGAAAACGCATGGCGCCCGGGGACAGCCTGGAGCTGCTTCCGGATATTTCGGTCACCGCCTTCGATTCCACCGATCTGGGTGTCTCCTTCCTTCTGAATCTGAAGGGCGTTCGCGTTTTTCACGCGGGAGATCTGAATTTCTGGCACTGGCGGGACGAATCCACCCTCCGGGAAATCGACGAGGCGGAGCGGGAATTCCAAAAGGCGGTCCGTCCTCTTTGCCGGGAAAAGATCGACGTGGCCTTTTTCCCGGTGGATCCCCGTCAGGGTTCCATGTTTGAGGCAGGGGCCAACTATTTCATTCTCAGCGTCAAGCCCAGGCTGCTGATCCCGATGCATTATTTTCATCGCAGCGATATTATCCTCGAATACGCCCGTACGGCCAGCTGCCGATCCACCGAGGTGCTGGCCATGCCGGGCCTGGGCGACAGCATCGCCCTGAGCTTTGGGGAGGACGGATATATGAACATCTCCTTCCCCAAGAACCAGGCCGAGCAGGAAAACGAACGGATGGAGGAAGCCCTGGAGGAAATCGCCGGCGACAGTCCCTTCGCCGAGTCGGATCTTCCCCTGTCCCAGCTGGCCGAAAACAGGGCATCCGCCGACGGCGTTTCCCCTGACCCCGAAACCGGGGAGACCCTTTCCCCGTAAAGGTTTTCCACCGTTTTCCACAGATTATCCACAGGCTGTTTTGCCTTTCCGAAGCTGCCTGTGAAAAACCCGAACCCCTTGTTTTTCAAGGGATTCGGGTTTTTGATTTTTCTGAGTGCTTGATTTTCAAGGGTTTCAGCCTGTGGATAAATTTGCTTTTCTGTTTTTCTTCCGGAGCCCTGTGCTTTCAGGGATTAATACACCCGAAATGCCCTGTTCAGGGAGAGCGCGTACAGGCTCGCTTCTTTTACTTTTTGCCCTGTCAGCTCCTCCAGCGCCCTTCGGTACCATCCCAGCTGGGCCCGGTATTCCTCCACGAAGGCGTCCGGATCCTGGATATGATCCGTTTTATAATCCAGAATCACCCATTCGTCTCCTTCCCGGAAGGCGCAGTCAATGACTCCCTGAAGCATGATCCGCTTTTCCCGGCGAACCATCAGATTAAAATTCCATTCCCTTCGGACTTCGTCCGCCCGCAGCATTCTTTTTCCATATTCCGACTCGAGATACCCGATGATCTGTCCCTCCCGAATCTGAGAAAGCTCCATGGCCGTAAAAATATGATGACGCCGCATTCTCTCCTTTTCCTCCCGCAACGCCTCCGGAAGGGAAGATCCGTTTCGCAGCACCTCCAGATCCAGCAGAGACAGCATCCTGTGAACCAGCGTTCCCCGCCAGGCCGGGCCGATTCGTCCCTCTTCGCGCAGGAAAGCCGGCAGCTCCTTCATTTCCTTTCCCACCAGCTTTCGCGCCAGGCTTTCCGGAACGCGCTTCGTTTCGGCCGTTTCCTCCTCCGCCTTTTCCTCCGGCGACAGGGGCTGGCGGGCGGAACGGACCAGCGTCGTGACGGACCGCTTGACCAGCGTCTCGGAGGGATCCGATGGCTGATCTTCTTTCCACAGATCATCCACAGGCGGACCGGAAAGTACGGATTCAAGCCATGGTTTAAGGCTGTGGATAAATCCAGGTTTATCCACAACATGCTGTTGTGAACAGTCGAAATCCCTTATTTCATAAGGCATTTCGGCCTGTGAATAACCTGTGGATTCTTTTGTGCGTTTTTCCTGCATCAGCGCCGGCATGAACCAGTCCGTAAAGGATTTGGCCGCCAGCACCCGATACTCGGTCTCCGGCATGGACCACAGCTCGTTCGTCTGCTGGCAGGTAATCAGATACAACCGCTCCTGGGCCCGGGTCATCCCCACATACAGCTGCCTTATTTTTTCCGCGTATTCCTCCCGGTTTTTCTGCCAGACAAAAATGCTTTTCGCGATCGTGGGCCGGGCGATCCTGTGGGCCGGATCCTTGTAGTCGACACAAAGGCCGAGCCTCGGATGAAAGAGAACGCTTCCATCATCCTTTCCCGCCGGGCTTTTATCCATGCCCGCCAGAAAAACCACGGGAAACTGCAGACCCTTGCTTTTATGGATGGTCATGATCCGGACCATATCGTCCCGATCTCCCAGGGGCGTCGCGCTTTGCTGATCCCCGCTGCTCTGCTGGTCCCGCATATACGCAAGAAACCGGCTCAAGGTCAGCGTCCCGTTCTGTTCTTCCTGCAGCGCCTGCTGGCACAGCATGCGCAGGTTGGCCTGTTTTACTTCTCCACCCGGCTCCGCCGGAAGCACATAATAGAGCCCCGTTTCCTGAAGGAGCAGCCATAGCAGATCGCTCACCCGCATGCACTCTGACAGAAAACGCCACCTGGCCACCGTTTCCCGAACCTGGCGGCATTTTTCCCCCAGCCGGGTTTTTTCTTCCAGGCAGGCCTCGAAAGCCTCCCGGAAGGAAATCCCTTCGCCGGACTTTCGAAGGCGTATTTCCGCCAGCTCCACATCTGAAAAGGAAAAGGGGATTTCCTTCAGAACGGAGATCAGCGCCAGATCCTGATAGGGATTATCCAGAAGCTCCAGCAAATTGCGGAAGGACTGAACCTCCTGCTGGGCATAATACTGTCCCGATCCGTCGAAAAACACCGGTATGCCCCGATCTCTCAGCTGCTCCGCCAGGCGCGGTCCGTCCGTCTGCACGGCCGGCATCAGGATCACGCAGTCACGATACTGATAGTTTCTGTTTTTTTCTTCGCAGGGTGTCTCCAGCAGCTCCTGCAGACAGAGCGTAATATGATCCGCCACCGCCGACATATCCGGATAATCCTTTTCCTCGTTGCAAAGGATATCCACCCGAACCGGAATTCTTCCTTTCGTCTTCCGTCCCGGAATCAGCTCATCCCGCGGGGAATAATCCATTTCCGCCGTGTTTTTTTTCATCACGGAGCGGAAAACCAGGTTCGTGGTTTCGAGGATTTCCGGGCGGGAGCGGAAATTGGACTGCAGATAGATACATTGTTTCTGATCCGAGGCGCTTTCATCCGTCTCCCGGATTCTTTGCAGAAAGAGCGTCGGATCCGCCAGACGGAAACGGTAGATGCTCTGCTTTACGTCTCCCACCATGAACAGGTGGTTTTCCTCCGAGGAGAGCAGCCGGATGATTTCATTCTGTACGCTGGAAATATCCTGGCATTCGTCCACAAACAGATAACGCCATGTTCCCAGCGCTTCCTCCCGGCTCGCCGGGTTGGACAGGATTTCGACCGCGTACTGTTCCAGATCCTGAAAATCCACCAGGCTTTTATCCCGTTTTTTCTGGCGGAAGAGGGTTTCCGTCCGCCCTGTCAGGATTTCCAGGGCCTGCAGCGTTTCCCGCATATTGGTAAATTCCGCCAGGGTTTTTGTCCGATCCGCCAGATAGAGCTGGTCGACTTCCCGGATGGCTTTTTTAAACTCCTCCCGGATTTTCTGATACCGGTCCTTCCAGTCGGATTCCTGAATCGTCAGCCCCCGAAGCCTCGGCAGCGATGGAAAAGCCGTCTCCGTTACGCTCGGCGGACTTGCTTCCGTTTCGGATTGTTTCACGTGAAACAATGCCTGATCCGCCTTCCACAATTCCCTGAATTCTTCCCGCATGCAGTCATCGGACAGCAAGCGGAACATTCTATGGAGATGAGCCTGCGCTTCATCCAGCTTTTCCCGTCCCATCGCCCGGATCGCACGGAACCAGGGATGATCCTCCGTTATTTTTTCCGGAATCTGCCCAACGGCTTCCCGCATCCAGGACAGGGGATTCGGGAGGGACATCAGAAAGGGATCCAGCGTTTCAAGCAGCTTTTCCGCCTTTTGCACGGTATATCTTTCCCGAACCGTCTGATACGCCGGATGGTTTTCCTGCCGCAGCTCTTCGCAGGCGTCCTGAAAAGCCTCATGAAAGAGAATTCTTTTTTGAGAGGTATCACAGATCCGGAAAAGCGGATCCAGCTCCACCTGCTGAAACTGGTTTTTGAGCAGCTGCTGGCAAAAGGAATGAATGGTGGAAATCTGCATCAGATCCATCTGGTCCAGCGCGGCCCGGATCAGCGGATGATTCTTTTCTTCGGTCAGCCGCGCGCGGATCTTTTCCCGCATTTCCGCGGCCGCCGCGTTCGTAAAGGTAACGATCAGGAAGGATTCCGGCTCCGCACCCTCCCGCAGAAAACGGACGATTCTTTCCACAAGAACGGCGGTTTTGCCGCTGCCGGCCGCCGCGCTGCAGATCAGCGTGCGGGCCGGGGACTGGATGACCTGAAGCTGGCCGTCGGTCCATTGGGGCATAAATACACCTCCTCGGAAAATGTTTCACGTGAAACAATTTGTTGTCGAAAACGATGAAGAGAGCGGAAACGAAGTCCCTCATGAAAAATCGGGCTCTCCAAGAACAGGGGAAGGAACCGCCAGCCCCGGACTGCGCTCCTCGAGCCGGGCCAGTCCGGAATCGGTATAGACAAAATAGGTTCGATGATCCGGGTGTTCGGCGAAGTCCCCCTCATCCGAACAGGTAATAAAAGTCTGGGCGGAACCTATTTCCTTCATTAAATTAATACGCCTCTGAAAATCGAGCTCGCTCATCACATCGTCCAGCAGCAGAATGGGCGTATCCCCGCCCATGGCCGCGAGGACCCGCATCTGCGCCAGCTTCATGCTCAGGGCGGCCGTACGGATTTGTCCCTGGGAGGCAAATTGTTTCATGGATTTTTTATTCAGGGAAAGCATCAGATCGTCCCGATGCGGACCGCAGGAGGAAAGCCCCTGCCGAAGATCTTCCTCCCGGCTGTCACGGAGTATGCCAAGATAACTTTCAAAGGGCTGCTCGGGATTTTTGAGAAACCCGTGATACAGCATCAGAAAGCTTTCCTCCTCCCGGCCGCTGATCTTTCGGTAAATATCGAGAGCTTCCTTTTCCAGAAGCGCCACATAATGAATCCGCTGAAGGAGAATCTGCTCCGCGTTTTCCGCCATCATGCGCTCGAAATCCTCAATCATCGCCGGAATGCCGGAACCGGAAAGACGGCATTCCCGCAAAATCGCGTTGCGCTGTTCCATGGCCAGGCGATACTGCTGAAGCGCGATGAAATAGGGACGGCTCAGCTGGCTGATCATCATATCGAGAAAACGGCGCCGAACCGCGGGGCCCTCCTTGATCAGCTCCAGATCCTCCGGGGAAAAAATCACGCAGCGAAGACAACCCATCATTTCCGACAGCCGCTTTGCCTTTTTCTGGTCAATCCAGACGGATTTGACCGACGCTTCCCCTTTTCGAAGACGAACGCTGATATCGTTTCGGGAAAGTTTCCCCTTCACCCGAACGGAACAGGAGGCGCCCTCCTGGCCCAGGCGAACGGCGTTCAGATCCTGGGTAATGCGATGGCTCCGTCCCAGGGCGCAATAATGAATCGCTTCCAGCAGATTGGTTTTACCGGACCCGTTTTTTCCGAAAAAGATATTAATGCCCTCATGAGGCGAAAGAGAGAGATGATCATAATTTCTGAATTGGGACAGCTCAATCTTCTCGATAATCATCATTCATCCCCTCGTAGAAAAAGCAGCGCGGCAAAAAGGCCGCGCCGCTTAAAACAGACAGTATCCGCAGCATTACTGGAAAACACGAACCGGCAGAATCAGATAGAGGAAATCATCCCCGTTCATCGGCGTCACGATACAGGGGCTCACGTTCGAATTGAACTTCATCCGCAGTTCTTCCTCGGATACGTTGCGAATCACATCGATCAGATACTTGGCGTTAAAGGCGATGTCCACGTCTTCGCCGACCAGGTCCGCCTCCACCTCTTCCTCCACGTCGCCCAGTTCGGAATTGGAGGAAATCCGGAGAACCCCTTTCCGGAAATTCAGACGGATCAGATTGTTTTTTCCTTCCCTGGCCATCAGACTGGCGCGATCGATCGCGTCCTGAACGGACAGGCGGTTGGCCCTTGCTTCCGTTTTATAATCCGTCGGCAGAATTCGCCGGTAATCGATATATTCTCCCGCAAGAAGCACGGTCGACATCCGGATATTGCCAAAGACGCACTGCATCCTTCCCTGATCCAGCAACATGGAACAGAAGGCATCATCGTCCGGCAGAATACGGGCCATTTCGGTCAGGACCTTGCCGGGAATCACGGCCTTGCAGACGTCCTTTCCCTCCGGCAGGTCGAAGGGCTGAAAGAGCTTCTGAATCGCCAGACGGAAACCGTCCAGGGCGACAAATCTCGCCTCGTTCCGGCTGACCTCCAGGAGGCTGCCGGTCAGGATCTGACGGCTTTCATCGGTCGCGATGGCAAAAACCACATGGCTGATCATGTCCTTCAGCTTTTTCTGCGGAATCTTGACGGAAATCCCATTTTTCACCGGGGCACTTTCCGGATATTCCGCCGCGCTCATCACGGAAAGCGTGCTGCGGGTTTTCTGGCAGCGGATGAGCGCCTGGCGGTTATTCTGAACGGAAATGGTCACCGTTCCGCCCGGGAGCTTCCGAACCATCTCGGCCAGCAGCCGGCCGGGCAAAACCGCCTGACCTTCCTCCCGCACATCCGCCGCGTTGGTATACTCGATGGAAAACGCGCCGTCGGAGCAGGTCAGGCATATTCTGTTTTCTTCCGCCACGATCAGAACGCCGTCCAGAATTTGCTTGGCCGGACGGGGGGAAAGCGCGCGGGTAACGGTATTCATACCTTCCAGAAGATCCTGGTTATCCATGGAGAAAATCATGCTGTCTGTTCGTCCTTCCTTTGGCCGGGGAAACCCCGGAGACAATAATAAAATAAATATATAGATCGTAGTAATCGTAGGGGCTGTGGAAACGGTGGAAAACGGGGAAATGGTCTTATTTCTCAAGGAATTCGCCGGGGGATAAACCTGTGGAAATGTTTCCAGGTTTTCAACAGCTTCCTGGGAAAATTCCATTTTCAAACCCGGAATTCCTGCCGCCCCGAAAAATATATTTCAGAAGGATTTCTGAAATAAAAAGCGTCCGTCATCAATTGAAACAGTTGTTCTCATTTTTTCCCCAGTGTTCATCGGAATTCACAGCCTGTGGAAAAAAATCGGTGGAAAACGATCATTTCAATACGGTATAATTCCGACGGAAATAGTCGATACCGCTGAAAAGGGTAATCCCGGCGACCCAAAGGGCCATCACCGTGCCGGGCCAGAAGGAAAAGGCAGGCCGACGAACACCCATCAGAACCAGAATCAGGATCATCTGGCTGAAGGTTTTGATTTTTCCCAGGGGACCGGCGGCGATGACTTGACCTTTGGTCATGGCCACGAGGCGAAGCCCGTCGACGCTGAGCTCCCGGGCCAGCACCAGAATGACCAGCCAGGCGGGAAGCAGCTGCTGATGCACCAGCATGATCATCGTGGAAAGCACCAGGAGCTTGTCCGCGACGGGATCGATGAATTTACCGAAATCGGTAATCCACTGATTTTTCCGGGCCAGGTGTCCGTCGAGAAAATCCGTAAAGGAAGCCAGGGCAAAAACGCCCATGGCGGCCCAGGCGCACCAGGGCGCCTGGGCATACATCAGAGCCACAATGACCGGGACGCACAGCACCCGGAGAATACTGAGACGATTGGGCCAGTTCATACCATTTCTCCTATCAGATCATACGGTTCGGCGTGGGTGAGGCGGACCTGAACGAAGGACCCGGCCTTCGGGGGGGTTCCGCCGTGAGAAAAGACGATTTCCCCGTCGGTTTCCGGAGCCTCCAGGCGGCTGCGGCCCAGGCAGAGCCCGTCGTCGCCCACGTCGGTCACCAGCACCTTTTCCACCTCTCCGAGCCGGGCCAGGTTGCGGCGAAGGGAGATGCCCTTTTGCAGCGTCATCAGCCGATCCAGCCGATCCTGTTTAACCTCCTCGGGAATCTGGTCCTTCATGCGGGCGGCGGGGGTTCCTTCCTCCGGAGAATAGGCAAAGGCGCCCAGCCGGTCGAACTCCGCTTCCTTTACGAAATCCAGCAGCTCCTGAAACTGCTCTTCCGTTTCGCCGGGAAAGCCCACGATCAGGGTTGTCCGAAGGGTCAGATGCCGGGCCCGGGCGCCCCGGACGCACCGGAGAATATCCTCCCGGGTCCCGAGGCGGTGCATGCGCTTGAGAATATCGGAAGAAATATGCTGAATCGGGATATCCAGATAGGGGCAGATATTAGGCGTTCCCGCCAGAAGATCGAGCAGCTCCTCGCTGGTTTCATCCGGATAGCAATAGAGCACCCGGAGCCATTCCACCCCGGGAATGGCGGCGGCCTCCCGCATGAGGGAGGGAAGAAGCGTATGTCCGCCCCGGTCCGTTCCCCACCGGGTGGTGTCCTGGGCAATCAGAATATGCTCGCGGACGCCGCCTTCCGCCAGGGAGCGGATTTCATTCAGGATGGCTTCCCGGCCGCGGCTGCGGTAGGGCCCCCGGATCAGGGGAATCGCGCAGAAGGTGCAGCGGTTGGAGCAGCCTTCGCCGATCCGGATATAGGCGGACCAGGCGGGCGTTGTCAAAACCCGGGATTGTTCAAAATAGCTCAAATCATCGGCGCAGGAATGAACCCTTTCGCCGGAGAGAGCTTTTTCAATGCTGGCCGGAAGGGAGGCGTACTGATTCACGCCCAGCAGCAGATCAATTTCCGGAAGCTCCTTCAGCAGCTCTTCTTCGTAGCGCTGGGCCAGGCAGCCGGAAACCACCAGCAGGCGGCATCGGCCGGTTTTTTTGTATTCAGCCATTTCGAGAATCGTATTGATGGATTCTTCCTTGGCGGGACCGATGAAGCCGCAGGTATTGACCAGAATGATATCCGCCCGGGAGGGATCCCCCGTGATCCGATATCCGTGATCCCGCAGGAGCCCCAGGGCACTTTCGGTGTCCACGCGGTTCTTGTTGCAGCCAAGGGAAACGGCGCCGACGGTCAAGGGCATTGTTTCTTCCTCCTTACTGTTGCAGGGATGCGGCCATCGGATAAAGGTTTATGATATTTCCCCGCTTTGAGGGAAACATCTCCGGTCTCCTTCTCGATGTAAAGCAGTATAGCATGAAAAGAACGCTTTGAAAAGATTGGACAGCGGGGAAAGAAAAAACTATAATGAAGCGGAAGCGCCGGAAAACCGCGGCGGAAGGAAATAGCGGCCGGAAGGCCGGGGAGAATAAGGGCCGGCGGCGGGGCGCGGGGAGATAGAATTGAAGAACATGACGGGAGCGGAAAAATGAAGGATACATTTCTGATCGTGGACGGGAACAGCCTGATGCACCGGGCGTTTCACGCGCTGCCTCTGATGGACGCGGACGGGGTTTACACCAACGCGGTTTACGGATTTCTGAATATGCTGATCAAGGTCATCAGGGAGGAAAACGTCCAGTATCTGGCCGTCTGCTTTGATGAACACGGGCCGACCTTCCGCCATACGGTATACGCGGATTACAAGGCCGGCCGCAGCCCGACGCCGCCGGAGCTGCAGCAGCAGTTTGACACCGTCAGGAGCCTGCTGGACGAGATGGGAATCCGCCGGTTTTCCCTTCAGGGATGGGAGGCGGACGATCTGATGGGCACCCTGTCGAAGCGAGGCGCGGCCGCCGGCGCATCTCCGCTGCTGCTGACGGGGGACCGGGACGCGCTGCAGCTGGTGGGGGACGGGACGGAAATGATGTTTACCCGCAAGGGCATCAGCGAGACGATCCGCTTCGATCCGCCGAAGGTCTATGAGGAATTCGGCTTTACCCCCGCCCAGGTGCCCGACTGGAAGGGGCTGGCGGGGGACGCAAGCGATCATATTCCGGGCGTCGCGGGCGTGGGGGATAAGACGGCGGTCAAGCTGCTGCAGCAGTATGGCAGCCTGGAGGAAATCCTGGCGCACGCGGGGGAGATCAAGGGAAAGCTCGGGGAAAAGCTTGCGGCGGGCGCGGACCAGGCCCGCTTCTGCAGGGAGCTGGCCACCATCCGCCGGGATGCCCCGATCGCGTTCAGCCTGGAGGCCTGCGCGCTGCCGAAATGGGAAAAGGGCATTCCCGCCCTGAAAAAGCTGAAGCTTTTTTCCATCGTCCGAAGGCTGGAGGCAGGGGAAGAGAATAAGAAAACGCCCGAGGAGGCGGCGGGGCCGGAGCGGCTTTCCTTTGGGGAGGAAGCGGAGATCACGGGCGCGGAGCAGCTGGCGGCCTGGCTGAAGGCGGCCGGGGAAGGTCCCCTGAGCCTGTATGTGGCGGAAACGGCGGTGTTCCTGGCGAAAGAGGGAGGCGTCCGGTGCCGGATTTCCCTGGGAGGGGATCTGCTGATGCCCGGCATGGCCCCGGAGGAGGTGCTGGGGATGCTGGCGCCCGAAATCCGCAAGGGGGACTGCGTCGTTCACGACGGCAAACGGCTGCTGCATCTGCTGAACCGGGCGGGCCTGCCCCTGCCGGAAAGCTTCGGATGGGATACGATGCTGGGGGCGTATCTGCTCAATCCCCAGGAAAAAAGCTACCGGCTGAAGGCGCTGGCGCCGGACTGGGAGGAGGACGCGGTTTCTGTTTGCTCCCTGGCGGCCTGGCAGCGGCGGCAGGTCAGGCGGGACGGCATGGAAAAGCTGATGGCGGAGGTGGAAATGCCGCTGAGCTTTACCCTCTTCCGGATGGAAAAGGAGGGTTTCGCCGTGGACAGCGATTTTCTGCGGGAGGCCGGCAAAAAATATACCCGGGAGATCGCCGACCGCCGGAAGGAGGTCATCGACGCCTGCGGACAGGGGGAGTTCAACCTGAACAGCACCCAGCAGCTGGGAGAGGTGCTCTTTGATAAGCTGGGGCTGCCCCACGGGAAAAAAACCACCCGGGGTTATTCGACCTCGGCGGAGGTGCTGGAAGGGCTTCGGCCCTACGCCCCGGCCCTGATCGACGCGCTTTTGCGATACCGGCAGCTGACCAAGCTCAACGGCACCTACGTGGAAGGCATGCTGCCGCTGGTGGACGGGGAGGGCCGGATTCATTCCACCTTCGATCAGGTGGCCACGGCGACGGGGCGGCTATCCTCCTCGGAGCCGAATCTGCAGAACATTCCGGTGCGCACGGAGGAAGGCCGGGAGCTGCGAAAGGCCTTCCTGCCCCGGAAAGGCTGGGTGCTGCTGGACGCGGACTACAGCCAGATAGAGCTGCGGCTGATGGCGCATCTTTCGGGGGACCCGGTGCTGATCGATGCCTTCCGGAAGGGGGAGGACGTGCACGCCCGGACGGCCAGCGAGATTTTCGAGGTTCCGCCGGAGGAGGTGACGCCGGAATTGAGAAGCCAGGCCAAGGCGGTGAATTTCGGCCTGATTTACGGCATCAGCGGCTTCGGTCTGAGCCGGAACACCGGGGTCAGCCGGCAGGAGGCGGCCTCCTTCATTGACCGGTATTTCCGAAAATATCCGGGGGTCAAGCGGTATATGGACGAATCCGTCTCCGAGGGGGCGGAGAAGGGCTATGCCGAGACGCTGATGGGGCGGCGGCGGTATCTGCCGGAACTGAAAAGCTCCAGCGCGCCGGTCCGGGAATTCGGAAAGCGGGCGGCCATGAACACCCCGGTTCAGGGCACGGCGGCGGACATGATCAAGCTGGCGATGGTGCGGGTCGATCAGGCCCTGCGGGCGGAAGGCATGCGCAGCCGTCTGATCCTGCAGGTGCACGACGAGCTGCTGCTGGAATGCCCTCCGGAGGAGGAAAAGAAGGCCGCCGCGCTCCTGCGGGAGGCGATGGAGGGCGTCATGGAGCTGAAGGTTCCGCTGGTGGCGGAGGTGCACAGCGGGAAAAACTGGGCCGAGGCCAAGGGATAAGCGCGGAGCCCGGGTATGAAAACCGGAGGCCGGAAAAAACAAGAGCAAAAAAAGAGGAGGCAAGTCCCTCCTCTTTTTCAGTGATACGCCTGCGGCGCGGTTTCTGTCGACTGAATGGATCGGATCCGCGTCCTATACCGCGGGGACGCGTTCAGCCCTGCAGCCCCTTGGCCTGGCGAACCATGTTTTCCACCACGATGTCGTAGACATCCCCCTTGGTGGCGCAGTAGGCCAGCACTTTCCAGGGTTCGTCGGTATGGAAATGAATCTTGATCAGATCCTCGTCGCCCACCACCAGCAGCTCGTTTCCCTCGAAATGCTCCGTAATATAATCCCGGATTTCGAAATCGTCAAGATCCTCGCCCTCGATCAGCAGCTGGGTATCGAATTTATACTTTTGAAACTCCTGTATTTCGTCCAGCTCGCTTTGGGTCAGATTGCTCATTTTGTTTCTCCTCTCAACCTTCGGCGGTGGATGAACAGCCCGCCGCGTATTCCGTCCGGCTTCTCCGGACACAGAATCATTCGCTGCCAGGCGGACGGAATCCTGCTTTTGTCTTCTTTCTGTTTTTTCGGTTGTCATCGGAAAAGGAAGGGATTATACTGTCTTATATCCATATTTGGACAAAAGACAGAAGGAGGAAATGTAAAATGAAAAGGCTTCTTGGTTTGATGCTGGCCCTGGCGATGCTGCTGGGATGTCTGGGAGCGGCCGCGGCGGAGGATCTTCCCGTGATCCGGATCGGCGTTTTTGAGCCCTCCACGGGCGACAACGGCGCCGGCGGAAAGCAGGAAATTCTGGGTATCCAGTATGCGAACAGCCTGCGCCCGACGGTCAATATCGGCGGCGTGGAATACAAGGTTGAGCTGGTCATCGAGGACAACCAGAGCGTGACGGACAAGGCGGTTTCCGCGGCCCAGAGCCTGGTGAGCAAGAACGTTTCCGTCGTTCTGGGCTCCTACGGCTCCGGCGTTTCCATGGCCGGCGGCGACGTGTTCGCCCAGGCACAGGTGCCCGCCATCGGCATCAGCTGCACCAACCCGAACGTGACGCTGCTGTGCGACTATTACTGGCGGATCTGTTTCCTGGATCCCTTCCAGGGAACCGTCATGGCCAACTACGCCAAGGAGCTGGGCGCCACGAAGGCCTATGTGCTGACCATGCTGGGCGAGGACTACGGCGTGGGCCTGGGCAAGTATTTCGTGCAGGCCTTCAAGGCCCTGGGCGGCGAGGTCATCGAGGAAAACTTCACCGAGGGCACCAGCGACTTCACGGGCCTGCTGAACAACGCGGTGGCCGGCGGATGCGACGTTATCTTTGCCCCCTCCAGCACGACCTACGCGGCCCTGATCATCGACCAGGCGGCGGCCATGAACATCTCCTTCCCGATCCTGGCGGGCGACACCTGGGAAAACAGCGCCATCCTGGAGGCGGCCAAGGGAAAGAATATCAAGGTCTACTGCTCCACCTTCTTTGACGAGAACGACGAGAACGCCACCGCGGCGAGCTTTGTTTCCGGCTTCAAGGCCTGGCTGAATGCCGACAGCGGCAACCTGACCAACAACGGCGGCAACGACATCGTGGCGGCGGTTTCCGCCCTGGGCTTCGACGGATACAACGTGGCCCTGGCGGCGATCGAAAAGGCCGGCTCCGCGGATCCCGCGGCCATCGCGGCGGCGCTGCCCGGCGTGACCTGGGAGGGCGTGACCGGAGCGATCTCCTTCGATGAGAACGGCGACGCCAACAAGGACATGGCCTACATCAAGTTTGCCAATCCCGAAACCGGCGCCTTCGACTTCGTGAAGACCCAGACGGTTTCCAAGTAAACAAAGACGATCCGGACAGGGGCCGCCGCGGGAGCGGCGGCCCCTGCTGTATGGTGCGCCAGGGCTTTCCCGGCGGGAATAATGAAGAGACGACGGAAGGAAGATTCCGAAGATGTTTGAAACGCTGATCCCCTATTTGCTGGCGGGCATCTCCGTGGGCGGCCAGTACGCGCTGATCGCCGTGGGATATACGCTGGTCTACGGCATTTTGCGCCTGATCAACTTCGCTCACGGGGATATTTTCACGGCCGCGGGCTTTTTCATGGTCTATCTGGCGGCGGGGATGCCGCTGGGCCTTTCCGTTCCGCTGGTCATCCTGCTGACGGTGGCGCTGGGCTTTATCGTGGAGCGGGTGGCGTATAAGCCCCTGCGGTCCGCGCCGCGGATGTCCATCATGATTTCCGCCATCGGCGTCAGCTACCTGCTGCAGAATCTGATGTGGTATCTGACGGGCGGCCTGGCCAAGCAGTATCCGGTGCTTCCCTGGCTGAGCGACACGATCATGATCGGTTCCGCCAGCACCAAGGTGGTTACCATTGTGACGCCGATCCTGACGATCGGGCTGGTGATCGCGCTGGTCATGCTGATCAACCATACGAAGATCGGCATGGCGATGCGGGCGGTTTCGGTGGATTTTGAAACGGCCCAGCTCATGGGCATCAAGATCAACAACGTGATTTCCGTGACCTTCATTATCGGTTCCGCCATGGCCGCGGTGGGCTCCATGCTGTATTTTTCGAACTATACGGCCGTGACTCCGACCATCGGCGCCATGCCGGGCCTGAAGGCCTTCGTGGCGGCGGTTTTCGGCGGCATCGGCTCGATTCCCGGAGCCATGATCGGCGCGCTGATCATCGGCATTTCCGAAAACCTGATCAAGGCGGCGGGGCTGACGGCGTTTTCCGACGCCTTTACCTTCGCGCTGCTGATCATCGTGCTGCTGTTCCGGCCGACGGGCCTGTTCGGCGAGAAGACGACGGAGAAGGTGTAAGGGGGTGATGACCATGAAGAAAAGCAAAATCAGAACGGGGGCGAGCCTGGCGGTCATCGCGCTGATCTTCCTCGGCGGTTGGCTGGCGGAGCATCTGGGCGGCAGCAATTCCATGCTGGTCACGGTGCTGCAGAAGGGCGCGGTTTATGCCCTGATCGCTGTTTCCATGAACCTGCTGAACGGGTTTACGGGGCTGTTTTCCCTGGGCCAGGCGGGCTTTATGCTGGCCGGCGCCTATACCTACGCGGTGCTGACCATTCCCATGGCCAAGCGCGCGGCGGTCTATCAGTATTACGACGGGGGCTGGATCCAGATGACCCTGCATTTCCTGCCGGCCATGATCGCGGCGGGGCTGGTGGCGGCGCTCTTCGCGGCGCTCATCGGCATCCCGGTGCTGCGGCTGCGGGGGGATTATCTGGCCATCGCTACCCTGGGCTTTGCCGAAATCATCCGGGCCATCGTCCAGTGGGACGCCATCGGCCCCCTGACCAACGGCTCCAATCTGCTGAAAACCTATCCGACGCTGAAAACCATCATGCCGGGGAACACGGTGCTGTTTACGTTCCTGGTGGTGGGGGTCTGCGTGGGGCTGATCCTGCTTCTGATCAACTCGACCTACGGCCGGGCTTTCAAGGCCATCCGGGACGACGAGATCGCGGCGGAGGCCATGGGCATTAACCTCTTCCACCACAAGCAGATGGCCTTCGTGATCAGCAGCTTTTTCGCCGGCGTGGGCGGGGCGCTGCTGGCCATGTATCAGGGCTCCCTGCAGGCCAACAGCTTCAAGAGCTCCATGACCTATGAAATCCTGCTGATCGTGGTCATCGGCGGGCTGGGCAGCGTCTCCGGAAGCATCATGGCCAGCTTCCTCTTCATCGCCTGCAGCGAATGGTGGCTGCGCTTCCTGGATTCCCAGACCTTTATCGGGGATTTCCAGGTGCCGCTGCTCAGCCCCGGCTTCCGGATGGTGGTGTTCTCGGTGGTCATCATGGTGATCGTGCTGTTCTTCCGCCGGGGCATCATGGGTGACCGGGAGCTATGGGAAATCGGCGCCCGCCGGGGCGCCCGGAAGGGAGGCCGCGGAAAATGAGCGAAAAGAGGCAGAATGTGCTGCGGCTGGAAAACATCACGATGCAGTTCGGCGGCGTGGTGGCCATCAACAACCTGTCCATGGAGATCAACGAGGGCGAAATCGTGGCGCTCATCGGCCCCAACGGCGCCGGGAAAACCACCGCCTTCAACTGCGTGACCGGGGTCTACGAGCCGACCAACGGGGCGGTCTATTTCCACGGAAAGCCCATCGCCATCAACCATCCCACCGGAAAAATGGCGAAAATGTACGCCGGGGAGGAAAAGGACAAATTCCTGAACCAGCGGCTCGTCCATTCCCCGGACAAGATTACCGCCATGGGCATCGCCCGGACCTTTCAGAACATCCGGCTGTTCAAAAGCCAGACAGCCTTTGAAAACGTGCTGATCGCCACCCATCTGCGCCGCACCAGCAATTTTCTGACCGCCACCTTCCGGCTGAACCGGGCGGAGGAGAAGAAAATGCGGGAGAAGGCCATGAGCCTGCTGGAGACGGTGGGGCTGGCGGAGGAGGCTGACGAGCTGGCCACCTCCCTGCCCTACGGCAAGCAGCGCCGGCTGGAGATCGCCCGGGCCCTGGCAACGGATCCGACCCTGCTGCTGCTGGACGAGCCGGCGGCGGGCATGAATCCCCAGGAAACCGATGAGCTGGGCGAATTCATCGTCCGGATCAAGGATCAGTTCCATCTGACGGTGTTTATGATCGAGCATCATATGAACCTGGTCATGGATATTTCGGACCGGATCTACGTGCTGGATTTCGGAAAGCGCATCGCCGAGGGCACGCCGGAGGAAGTACAGAAAAATCCCGTCGTCATCGCGGCGTATCTGGGGGTGGAAGAGGAATGAGCCTTTTGAAGGTTACGGATCTGGTGGTCAGCTACGGCGGCATCGAGGCCCTCAAGGGCATCTCCTTCGAGGTGGAGCAGGGGCAGATCGTGACCCTGATCGGGGCCAACGGCGCCGGCAAGAGCACCACCCTGCGGACGATTTCCGGCCTGGTCCGGCCCCGGGAGGGGCGGATTTATTTCGAAGGCCGGGACATTACCGACTTCGGCACCCAGAAGATCGTGGAAACGGGCATCGCCATGGTGCCGGAGGGGCGGCGGGTGTTCGCCAACCTGACGGTGCTGGAGAACCTGCGGATTGGCGCCTATCTCCGGAAGGACCGGGAGGTCATCGAGCAGGATATCGAATATGTGTATGACCTGTTTCCCCGGCTCAAGGAGCGCTCCTGGCAGCTGGCGGGAACCCTCTCCGGCGGCGAACAGCAGATGCTGGCCGTGGGGCGGGCGATGATGACCCGGCCGAAGCTGATCATGATGGACGAGCCCAGCCTGGGGCTGGCGCCGCTGGTGGTCAAGGATATTTTCCGGATCATCCTGACCCTGAAGGAAACGGGGATGACCGTACTGCTGATCGAGCAGAACGCCAACGCGGCGCTGCATGCCTGCGACTACGCCTATGTCATGGAAACCGGCAGCATTACCTCCAAGGGAACCGGAGAGGAGCTGCTGGCCAGCGAGGCCATCCAGGAGGCGTATCTGGGCAAAAAGGCCTGAGAAACCGATAAAAAGCACCGCCGGAGATCCCGACGGCGCTTTTCGGGTCTGAGTCCGAACCGGACAGCGGCGCAGGGAGGCGCGCCGAATCAAAAACACAGCGAACGGCGGCGAAGAGAGCGGGATCCGTCCGGCTTCTCCCCGAACAAGGAAAGGAAAAAAATGAATCCGAACTTTCAGCAAATTGCCCTGCGGCCGGCGGAAATTCTGATGCCGGCGCCGGGAACGGATCTGACCAAATGGGCCTGCGTGGCCTGCGACCAGTATACCTCCCAGCCGGAATACTGGGAAAGCGTGGCGGCGGAGGTGGGCAGTGCGCCGTCGACGCTGCGGCTGATGCTGCCGGAATGCTGGCTGGGCGAGAGCGAGAAGCGGATCCCGGCGATTCACCGGGCCATGGCGGAGGCGCTGGAAAAGAAAGCGCTGGTGCCAGCCGTCCGGGAAGGTTTCGTCCTGTGTGCCCGGAGGACGGCCGCGGGCGAGCGGCTGGGGCTGGTGGCGACGGTGGATCTGGAGGATTATGACTTCGCGAAGGGGAGCCTTCCGCTGGTTCGGCCGACGGAGCAGACCATCGCGGCGCGCCTGCCGGCCCGGCTGGCCATCCGCAGGGGCGCTCCGGTGGAGCTGAGCCATATCCTTATTCTGATCGATGACCCGGAGCGGACGGTACTCGAGCCCCTGAAGAAAAAAAGGGAAAGCCTGCGGAAGCTGTATGATTTCGAGCTGATGCGGGGCGGAGGACACCTGGCCGGCTGGGCCGTGGAGGCGGAGGAGGATCTCTCGCGGGTGGCCGAGGCCATGGACGGCCTGCGGCGCCGCCTCGGGGAACATCCGATGCTGCTGGCGGTGGGGGACGGCAACCATTCCCTGGCCACGGCCAAGGCCTACTGGAATGAGATCAGGGAGAATCTTTCCCCGCGGGAGCGGGAAACCCATCCCGCCCGCTTCGCCCTGTGCGAAATCGAGAACATTCATGATGAGGCCCTGCTCTTTGAACCCATCCACCGGCTGATCACCGGGACGGATCCGGCGGAGCTGCGGGCGGCCTGGGAAGCTTATGCCGCCGCCCGGGGCATGGGGCTGGAAAAGGAAGGGGAGGGTCACGCCTTCCGCGTGGTCACCGCGGCGGGAGAGACGCCTGTGGTCGTCGCCCGTCCGGAGGGTGCCATCCCCTGCGAAACTATCCAGCGCTTTCTGGACGATTATCTGGCCGGCCATCCCGCGGCGGCCATCGACTACATCCACGGGGAGGAGGCGCTGCGAAAGCTTGCGGCCCGGAAGGGTTCGGTGGGCTTCCTGCTGCCGGAAATCGACAAGGGAAGTTTCTTCGCGGATGTGAAAAAGCTGGGCGTGCTGCCCCGGAAAACCTTCTCCATGGGCGAGGCGGACGAGAAGCGCTTCTATCTGGAGGCGAAGCGGATCGCCCTCCCCGAAGAAGGTTAAGTTGCCGGAAAACGGATTGACAGGAGAAAGGGAATCGTTTACAATGACCCCGAATGAAAAGCGCCCGGGAATGCCCGGAAAATGAGAGGAGTGTATTCGCATGAAACGTCTTACTGCCTGCCTGCTGGCCCTGATGCTCTGTGCCGCGCTGATTCCCGCCGCCCTGGCCGGAACGTATACCACCGGCCCGATTACCTATACGGTCTGGGACGGATGGACCGAGCAAAAGA